>DASUMO010000319.1:0-4995 GCA_036277695.1 Chitinophagaceae bacterium | reverse complement strand
ACTACATCAAATAGTAGGGAATCTGGGGTCAAGAGCCCCTGTCCCCCAAAGGGGAACTTAGGACGGGTAGTATTTGTTTCCGGAATTTTATCAATGGAGATATTATTTGTATGTAACGAACGGGAAGGGGCTTTAGCTGGTACCTCAACAACCGGCGAGGTTAGGGGGTTAGGCTTCCAGCACCGGCCTTAACCACCTTTCCGCTTCTTCAATACTCATTCCTTTTCGTTTGGCATAATCCTCCAGCTGGTCACGCTGTATTTTTCCCAAACCAAAATAATGACTTTTCGGATGCGCAATATACCAGCCACATACAGAAGCGGGTGGGTTCATTGCCAGGCTTTCGGTAAGTTCAATGCCTATATTCTCTGTCACGTTCATCAGGTCAAATAGTTTTATTTTTTCTGTATGATCGGGACAGGCCGGGTAGCCGGGTGCCGGTCGTATTCCTTTGTATTCTTCTTTTATGAGTTGTTCGTAGCTGAGGTTTTCATTTTTATCATAACCCCAATATTCTTTCCTTACCCGTTGATGCAGGCATTCGGCAAATGCTTCCACAAAACGATCGGCAAGTACCTGTACCAGGATCTTATTATAATCATCATGATCCGCGGCAAACCGGTCGATATGTTTTTTGGCGTCATGGATGGTGACCGCGAAGGCACCCATGTAATCCGCCCCCTGTCCCCCGAAGGGGGAACTTAGGTCGACACTATCTTTTAGGCTGAGTCGAGTCTTTAAAGTTGAAACAATCAGGTTGAGTGTTTCATCAGTATTGGCTATTACCTGTTCATTGGTAATTCTGAGAACTTCAAACCCTTTTTGATTTAACCAGGCGGTTCTTATTTCATCAGATTCTTTGTTCTCGGGGAGCTGATGTATGAGCCCGTCAATTTCAATAACCAGTCTCCTGTCTAGGCAAACAAGATCCGCGATATAATTTCCGACGATATGTTGCCTACTAAACTTATATCCTTCGAGTTGTTTTGAGTTTACCAAACGCCAAAGAGCCTCTTCCGCAGGAGTAGGTTGGAATCGGTGTTTAATTGCATATTCTTTTAATAAAGGATATGTTATCGGGTCTGCCATCATGTAACCGGGGTGGTTCTCCCCTTCCTCCTGGGAAGGGGCTTTAGCTGCATCTTCCACAATCCCGCCGGTATGTGGGGATGGGCCTGGTTTCACAAAATCCGCCAGGGAAAAACTGGGTTGTCCCAGGGCTTTTTTTAATTGCTGGCGCAACATTTCCAGTTTCACCTCACCATTTTCTGTTTGCAGGGTAATGGTATCGGCATTATTGCTGGCAGCAGGCCAAAAACCGATCACTGCATTGGCCCGGAACCATTTTTCCGCAACGATTTTCTCCACCATTTTTTTAGCATCGTTATACAGGCGGGTGGCTTCAACCCCAAAAATCTTGTCTTCCAGCACTTCGGGAAAATGCCCCGGCATTTCCCAGGCAATGAAGAAAGGACCCCAATCGATAAAGGGAGCTATCGTTCCCAGATCAAATTCTTTCAGCACTTTAACGCCCTGCACGCGGGGGGTTACGGGTTTATAATTTTTCCAGTCAAGATATTCCTTGGTTACTACGGCTTCCTCGTAAGGGATCAGCACTTTTTTGTTTTTATTTAAAAACTGCTCCCGGAGCCGGTTATATTCTGTTTCTGTTTCTTTCAGTAAAACGGGTTTCTGTTCTTTGTTTAATAAATTACTGACCGCAGTTACGCTTCGGGAGGCATCGAGTACATGCAATACCCCATTGTCATACTGTGGTGCGATTTTAACGGCAGTATGTATGCGGGAAGTGGTAGCCCCGCCAATCAACAGCGGCTGCTTCATATTCCGCCTTTTCATTTCATGGGCCACATGCACCATTTCATCCAGCGAAGGAGTGATCAGCCCACTCAAACCCACGATATCCGCTTTTTCTTTTTCGGCAGTATCCAGGATCTTATCAGCCGGAACCATTACTCCCAGGTCAATAATATCATATCCATTACAACCCAGCACCACGCCCACGATATTCTTGCCAATATCATGTACGTCCCCTTTCACAGTAGCCAGTAATACTTTAGCAGCCCCGGCAGCTTCCGCGTTTTTTGTACCAGCTGCCAGGTGCGTCTTTCGCCTTTCTTCTTTTTCGGCTTCAATATAGGGAGTCAGGATGGCTACACTTTTTTTCATCACCCTTGCACTCTTCACCACCTGTGGCAAAAACATTTTACCGGCACCAAACAGGTCGCCCACCACGTTCATGCCATCCATTAGCGGGCCTTCGATCACCTCCAGTGGTTTGGGATATTTCAGGCGGGCTTCTTCCGTATCAATGTCAATAAAATCCGTGATACCATTCACCAACGCATGCTTGAGCCGCTCTTCCACCGTGGCCTGCCGCCAGGCATCATCTTTCTTTTCTTCTTTGCCCTTTGCTTTTACTGTTTCAGCAAAACTGATCAGTTTTTCCGTCGCTTCATTGTTATCATTATTCCTGTTCAGGATCACATCCTCGCAAAGATTCCTGAGTTCGGGTTCAATTTCATCATAGACCACGAGTTGCCCGGCATTCACGATACCCATATCCATCCCTGCTTTAATTGCATGAAACAGGAAAACAGAATGCATGGCTTCCCTTACATGGTCATTGCCCCGGAATGAAAAGGAAAGATTACTGACCCCGCCGCTTACCCGGGTCAGCGGCATCAATTGTTTTATTTCCCGGGTCGCCTCGATAAAATCAACGCCATAATTATTATGTTCTTCCAGTCCCGTTGCAATGGCAAAAATATTAGGGTCAAATATGATATCCTGCGGATCATATCCCACCTGTTCCGTGAGAATTTTATAAGCACGGTGGCAGATCTCCACCTTCCGGTCTTTGGTATCGGCCTGGCCTTTTTCATCGAATGCCATTACGATAACGGAAGCACCATAACTCTGGCAAATAATGGCCTGTTCGATAAATTTTGCCTCACCTTCTTTCATCGAAATTGAATTCACAATGCATTTCCCCTGCACGCATTTCAACCCGGCTTCAATGATCTCGAACTTTGAGCTGTCGATCATGATGGGGATCCGGGCAATATCCGGCTCGCTTTGCACCAGGTTCAGGAAAGTGGTCATGGCTTTGACCCCATCCAGCAGGGCATCATCCATATTTATATCCAGCACCTGGGCCCCATTTTCCACCTGTTGCCTGGCCACACTCAGCGCTTCTTCGTATTTATTCTCCCTGATCAGGCGGGCGAATTTTTTTGAACCGGTCACATTGGTCCGTTCACCAATATTGACAAAGTTCATTTCTGGACGAACCACCAAAGGTTCCAGTCCCGCGAGCCGTAAATAAGGTTTGATCACCGTGTCAGACATCTATAAATCCTTTTTTGCAAACAATTCCCTGATAACAGAAAAATTATTAATGATAAGAATGAGTATGGCCAAAAACAGGAGTAATCTTGCCAGGGTCATACCAGTTCATTTTGAATAAGCGGCAGGTGACGGGGACTCAACCCTTTTACATGCTCCGCTATATGTTTGATATGATCAGGAGTAGTGCCACAGCATCCGCCAACTATATTGACAAATCCTTCGCGCGCCCATTCTTCCAGGTAATGACTGGTATCCTCGGGCTTTTCATCATATTCTCCCATGGCATTGGGCAGGCCTGCATTGGGATAAGCTGAAACATAGCAGGAGGCCAGTTGCGAGAGTTCCTCGATATGCGGCCGCATTTCCTTTGCACCCAAGGCGCAATTCAAACCTATACTAAGAGGTTTTGCATGCATCACAGATGTATAGAAAGCCTCCAGTGTTTGACCGCTCAGCGTTCTGCCGGAAGCATCGGTAATGGTGCCGCTGATCATTACGGGCAAGGGCTGTTTTTTGGTATCGCGGAAATATTTTTTTATGGCGTAGATAGCTGCCTTCGCATTCAACGTATCAAATATGGTTTCGATCAGCAGGATATCCACCCCGCCATCTACCAGGCCCCTGACCTGCTCATAATAGGCTTCTACTACTTCATCAAAAGTAACCGCCCGGAACCCGGGGTTGTTTACATCTGGTGATAAGGAAAGGGTTTTATTCAAGGGGCCCATGGCACCGGCTATCCAGGCCGGGCGCCCGGTTTGTTCAATAGCATTCCTGGCACATCGGGCAGCGGCCACATTTAATTCATAAACCAGCGACTGCATTTCATAATCTGCCATCGCAATGGCCGTGCTGCTGAAGGTATTTGTCTCAAGAATATCGGCCCCGGCTTCCAGGTATTGTTTATGAATTTCTGTAATAATATCGGGACGGGTAATATTCAACAGGTCATTATTTCCCTTTACGTCACAGACCCAGTTGCGAAACCTTTCACCGCGATAATCCGCTTCTGCCAGTTTATAACGCTGTATCATGGTACCCATGGCACCGTCAATTACCAGTATGCGTTTTTCCAGTTCTTTCCTGATATCCATAATAAATGCTTTTTAGCTTGGCTGGCAGCTACGGGTTATAGCATAAACTGCCGGCATTTTAATCAATGCTTGAACTCATCATTAAAAACTAAATAAACGTTGGGAAACCGGGTTGAAGTTTCGTTGACGTTTATTAGTTCTGTTGACCCATCTTCCTGGATGGGCTGGCAGGCCGAACAATAAACAAATCCGCCTGCGATGGGGCAAAGCTAGTATAACTATGATAAACAACAAAGCGAAGTCCGGAATCCAGAAAAATCGGAAAACCGGAACATTTCTTTCGGACTTCCCGACTTTCGCTTTTCCGGACTATCCGGAAACATACTTATCAACCGGAAGCCGGTTCTGCAGGCTGCGGGCCAGGGTCATTTCATCAGCATATTCCAGTTCGCCGCCAAAGGCAATGCCACGGGCAATGGTGGTGATACGGACTCCAGCACCCTGCAGTTTCTTTTGTATATAATAGATGGTGGTGTCGCCCTGTATATTGGGGTTGAGGGCAAAGATGAGTTCTTCGGTTTTCTCTTTTTCG
>DASUMO010000318.1:0-2534 GCA_036277695.1 Chitinophagaceae bacterium | reverse complement strand
GATAAATCTGAAAAAGTTTCTGTAACAATTTTTGATATAACTGGACGGAAAATTAAGGATCCTTTTACAAAAACATTTCCGCAAGGAAAGAACCATGTTCAATGGAATACCTCAGGAACTCAGGCAGGTATATATTTTCTTAAAATAGACGCAGGCATTTATTCAGTCACAAAAACAATTTCTGTAATTAAATAATCACTTTAAAAACCTAAAAAATGAAACAAATAACAATCGCAACCAGTCTACTGATCTTTCTCATCTCTTGTCAAAAGGAACAAGACCTGATTAATGACAGCCCTGAACCCTCAATTGCAAATCCATCAGCTGACCAGGAAATAAAATACAACACCTTTAAAGGCGATGAGATCCAGGTCGGGAACGGCTATGCCCACACCTTTCTAACCCAGTCCCATACAGGACAACCGCAGGAACTAGGAATAGTTTTCACGGATGAAGCTTTGTCCGGATTGGCAACCACCAATACTCCTTATGTTTTAGATTTTCACCAAAAAGCACTGGAATCAACTCCATTTAAACATCTTGCCCTGGGCTGGAGTGCAAATGGTCACCCGCTTCCCGTAGGGGCATTCATTCCCGCTCACTTCGATATCCGGTTTTTTATGATGAATCTTCAAGACAGACTTGCTATTCCGGCTCCCCCGGCTGCCTCTATTTTGTTACAGCCGCCCCCAGGATACATGCCCGCTGATTATATTGCGGATGCTCCCATACCTCAACTGGGATTGCACTGGGCGCCGAATAATTTTACATCGGGTTCTACTATCAATCACACAATGATACTGGGCACCTATAATGGCAACTTTAATTTTGTTTCCCCGATTGTAACAAGAGCAACGCTGGTAAACGGTATATCGGTATCCTTGCCTTATTCCCAGCCGCTGTATTTTGCCCAGCATGGGTACTACCCTACAAGGTATAATATATACGAAGATGATAAAAACCGTCATTACGTAACGCTTTCTGATTTTGTTTGGAGATAGCCCTGATCTGGTATTCAATCATTATAACTACATCCGTTTGACTTTAAAGCATAATATGTCTTCACCTGGACTTAAAAAAAGGTGCCTGTTTATAAATCAGGTAATAAAGTACTGGATTAATTGTAATTTCAAAAACAAAGCTAAAATCACATCAGATACCATTAGAAATTAAAGACGGTTTGGGAGATATTGCTTGTTATTGGAACCGCCAAAGCGATTCAGAAAAAAATGTACAAGTCACTATCCTAAAGACCCGCTTACAGATATGAAATGCTGTCGACTTTTGGTTTTATTCTGCCTATTAGCTTCTTTTACCCGGGCACAGAGCAAATATTTCCCTGCAAAGATCGGAAGGGAGATCATGTTTGACGGACAATTGAAAGAAGATGTTTGGATGCGGACGCCCGCAATTACAAATTTCATCCAGGCTGACCCGGTTGCCGGAAACCCACCCACTGAAAAAACAGCATGCCGTTTTGTTTATAATGACGAGTATTTATACATGGGGGTTAAAGTTTTTGACTCAGAACCTTCAAAGATTATTGCAAATGCCATGGAACGGGATGCACTGGGAATTGATGATGTAGTTGCACTGATCCTTGATACGCGGCGTGATAAAAGTAATGGGCTTGTTTTTGTTGGTAGCTCTTCCGGTGCAAGAATGGATGTGGAAATAAGCGAAGATGGGAATATAGAAAATGCCTTATTCAATACTTTCTGGGACCTGGAAACTCATTTTGACTCTACCGGGTACGAAATGGAATTCCGGGTTCCTTTTTCTTCACTTCGATTTGTATCGGCCGACACTGTGATAATGGGATTCCGGTTGGTGAGAGCCGTGATCAGGAAAAATGAATGGGATATCTATCCTCCGGAAAATCCGTCTGCGATCAATATCTGGAATAAAGTGAGTCTTGCCGAAGAAATCGTTTTTACACATCTGAAAAGCAGGAAACCGTTTTACTTTGCTCCTTACAGCACTGCAAATTATTCAGAATGGAATTCACTCAATGGAAGCAACACCGCCTATGAACGGCATAATGAATGGATGACGGGAAAAAATTATTCTTCCAGCAACACGCTGGATAGAATACTCAGTAACATAGGTGCTGATATGAAATATGGTATTTCCAGGAATTTTACACTTGATCTCACTTTGAATACCGACTTCTCGCAAGTAGAAGCCGATAATTATATCATCAACCTGACCCGCTTTGACATCAACCTTCCGGAAAAAAGAACTTTTTTCCTGGAGTCACACTATTTTCTTGATTATCCTATCAATGATTTTGCTTCTGTTTTTAACTCGCGAACCGTCGGAATTGAAGACGGTCAGTTAATACCAATCATAGCCGGGGCGAGGCTAACAGGAAAATCAAAAGGGTGGACTGTTGGCGCATTGAACATGCAAACAGCAGAGCTAAACGAATCCTCTGTTCCTGCCAACAATTTCAGCGTATTTCGGCTGCGAAAAGATGTTGGTAAAACTGGAAGCTACCTGGGTGCCATTCTGACCAATAAAATTTCAACCAG
>DASUMO010000317.1:0-17546 GCA_036277695.1 Chitinophagaceae bacterium | reverse complement strand
GCAATAAAAAAGTATGCAAACAGATAGCTGCATCTTTTCTGCATACTTAAATTTAACCAGAAATATCCTTATCCTAATAAGGAGGTTCGAACGCTGATCTTATCTTTCATCATCTCCCTTACTACTTCGGCAATACTGTTTGCATCGTAACCGCATTCCCGGTGAAGTTCTTTTGGCGTACCATGTTCCACCAGTTTATCCGGGATGCCCAGGATCCTGACTTCGGCTTTATAATGATGTTCGTTCATGAATTCGAGAATAGCGGATCCAAAACCTCCTTTGATGGTACCATCTTCGACAGTCAGCACTTTTTCAAACTGCGAGAAAACTTCATGCAACAGTGCCTCATCCAGAGGTTTGGCAAAGCGCATATCGTAGTGGGCAGGGTTCAGGCCATCGTTTTTTAATTCCCGGATTGCGGCCGCGGCAAAATTCCCGGGATGACCCAGGCTGAGAATCGCGATATCCTTTCCGTCTTTCAGTTTACGTCCACTGCCAATCCGGATTTCTTTCATTTCGGTTTTCCAGTCAGCCATTACACCTTCCCCGCGGGGATAGCGGATCACCATCGGCATTTGCGTTGATTCCAGTTGCGCGGTATACATCAGGTTGCGCAGCTCGGATTCGTTCATCGGGGCGCTGATGATCAGGTGCGGGATACAACGCATGTAAGCGATATCATAGCAGCCGTGGTGTGTAGGTCCGTCATCACCTACCAGTCCGGCCCGGTCCAGGCAAAAAATCACCGGTAATTTTTGTATAGCTACATCATGGATCACCTGGTCATAGGCCCTTTGCATGAAGGAGGAATAGATATTGCAGAATACTTTCATTCCCTGGGTTGCCATCCCGGCACTCAGCGTAACCGCATGTTGTTCGGCAATACCCACGTCAAAAGCCCGCTCAGGCATTTTTTCCATCATGAACTTTAAGGAAGAACCCGAAGGCATGGCCGGGGTGATGCCTACTATTTTTTCATTTTTTTCTGCCAGTTCGATGATCGTATGCCCGAATACATCCTGGTATTTTGGCGGTTGAGGCGTGTCGAATTTTTTCTTCTGGATCTCCCCGGTAATCTTATCAAACAAGCCGGGAGCATGCCATTTGGTTTGGTCTTTTTCGGCCAGCGCGTATCCCTTTCCTTTAGTGGTGATGATATGCAGGATCTTGGGGCCTGGAATACTGCGCAGATCCTTCAGGGTATCCACCAGTTTGGCCACATTATGTCCGTCTATGGGACCGAAGTAGCGCAACTTCAATGCTTCAAAAAGGTTGGCGCTACTGCTCACCATACCTTTCAGTCCTTCAGCCAGTTTATGTGCCATAGCCCGGGTAAAATTCTTTCCCACTGGAAGCTTGCCCATCAATTTCCATACATCGTCTTTGACCTTGTTATAAGTGGGAGAGGTAGTGATATCGGTGAGGTATTCCTTTAAAGCACCCACATTGGGATCAATGCCCATACAATTGTCGTTCAGGATAATGAGCAGGTCGGTATCAGCTACACCTGCATGGTTCATCCCTTCGAAGGCAAGTCCTGCCGTCATTGCACCATCCCCAATCACGGCAACCACTTTCCGGTCCGTTTCACCCTTGTATTTGGCGGCCATGGCCATGCCCAATGCTGCTGAAATGGAGGTGGAGGAATGCCCGACTCCAAATGTATCAAATTCGCTTTCACTTCTTTTGGGAAAACCACTCAAACCATTGTATTTGCGGTTGGTAGGGAAACTATCGCGACGACCGGTGAGGATTTTATGGCCATAGGCCTGGTGACCTACATCCCAAACCAGCTGGTCATAAGGCGTATTATAAACATAATGCAGGGCTGTAGTTAATTCTACGACACCGAGGCTGGCCCCAAAATGACCGCCATGTACACTCACTACATCGATAATATATTGACGTAACTCGTCGCAAACCTGGTGAAGCTTTTCACGGGATAATTTTTTCAGATCGGCAGGCGAGTCAATGGTTTGCAACAGGGGACCCGGGATAATTTCCATGCATCAATTTTAACGTTGTAAAAGTAGTATATTCGGTTGAGCCTAGTTATTAAAGATTGTCTAACAATTTAAACGGCGGCTGGTTTAAAAGCTGCAGGGATGGTTCAAAATATATATCAGCAGCAGCCCCCATTTGTAGAACTTATCGCCCACTGGTATATTTACGGGGCATGCGGCTGCAGGGATTAACTAGATTTGCCCTTTATGCGATTTGGTAACACGAGATATTGGTTATTTCAAACCATCGGTTGGGGCAGTTTTGCACTGATCTATATATTTTTCGCTTTTTCATTTGACCAGTTAAAGGCGGTTTTTTTCCTGAGGCTGGGCATTTTCCTGGCGCTGGGCCTAATATTCTCCCATATCATGCGGCTGATTACAATCCGGCTTGGTTTGCTGCAGAAACACCTGAACAAACAGATCTTCCAATTCTTCATCATCACTTTTGTACTGGCATTTGTCGTATCCTTTTTATATGTAGAAATCCTGGTTGGAACAGAACTATTAAAGAAGGCAGACAATGACCTATTATACCGCAAGGGATTTAATTTCTGGTTCAATATCTGGCTGCTGGTGCTGAACAATGCCTTCCTGTATTTCCTGTTATTTTTTATCTGGAACCTGATCTATTTCGTTTACCATTACGTAGAAAAAAGCCGTAAACAACAGCTGGATACCCTGCAGCTGGAAGCCCTGGTCCGGGACCTGGAGTTAAAGACGATCAAGGCCCATATCAATCCGCATTTTATTTTCAATTCGTTGAACAGCATCCGGGCGCTGGTTGATGAAAACCCGGAAAGGGCCCGGGCAGCGGTCACGGAACTGAGTAATATCCTGCGCAGCAGTATGCAAACAGATAAAGTGGAGCGGGTGACATTTGAAAAGGAATTGAATATTGTAAAAGATTACCTGGCACTGGAGAATATGCGTTTTGAAGACCGGCTTAAAATTGAATACCAGATTGATGAGGATACCCTTGATCAACCTGTACCACCTATGATGCTGCAAACACTTGTAGAAAATGCCATTAAACATGGTATCAGCAAACAGATAAACGGGGGAATAGTCCGGATCATTTCCGATTTCCGGGGTCCCTTCCATGAAATGGCCGTGCAGAATACCGGTTACCTCAACGGTTATGCGAATAATGAGGGCTTTGGATTGTCCAGCACTACTAATCGCCTCAATCTTTTATATGGCGATAAAGCTAAATTTGAGATAAAGCAGGTGAGTCCCTCGCTGGTAGAAGCAAAGGTTTTAATACCTTCCGGTATGATTTAAAAAGTACGTGAATGAGATATAAAAGTTTCCTTTCCATTTTACTACCAGGTTCTGAAAATATTTGTGGCGGATTTCATGCTGCCAAAAGACTATAACTACATCACATGAGAGCAATTATTATCGACGACGAGCGCCTCGCCCGGGCCGAACTCAAAAAACTGCTCCAGGAATTCCCTGAAGTAGAAGTGATAGACGAGGCGGCTAACGCGGAAGAGGGAATCAGTAAAATCGAGAGCCAGCGGCCCGACCTGATCTTCCTGGACATTCAGATGCCGGGAAAAACAGGGTTTGATATGCTATCGGAACTTGAAAAAACCCCGCAGGTGATTTTTACGACCGCTTATGACGAATTTGCCCTGAAGGCATTTGAAGTCAATGCGCTGGATTATCTTTTAAAACCGGTTGAACCCAAGCGGCTGGCGGATGCCATCCAAAAACTTCATTTTAGTGATCAAAAAGATGCCCGGTCGATTCCTGAAAATACAAATAACAGTATCCTGGGCGAAAATGACCAGGTATTTGTAAAGGATGGAGAACGGTGCTGGTTTGTAAAACTGAACGAGATCAGGCTGTTTGAAAGTGTGGGAAACTATGCCAAGGTTTTCTTTGGTACTAATAAGCCACTCATTCTTAAATCCCTGAATGCACTGGAAGAAAGACTGGATGAGAAATTCTTTTTCCGTGCCAACCGCAAACATATTGTCAATCTCCGGATGATTGAAAAAATTGAACCTTATTTTAACGGGGGTTTATTATTGGAGTTAAAAGGGGGTGAGAAAATTGAAGTGAGCCGCCGGCAGACCGTAAAATTCAAAGAGATGATGAGCTTGTAGGAGTTGGTTTTCCTGGCGTCTAAAACCAATGTTTCTAATTAAATCTTGCCAGATGAAAAAAATATTGCTGATCGGGTTGTTTTTGTCAACAACCCTTTTTTTGTGGGCACAGAAATTAGATTACCTCATTAATGTGTCAGAGGTGAAACGGATCATAGAGGTCCTGGCTGCGGATGAAATGGAAGGCCGCCGGATCTATACAGCAGGCATAGAGAAGGCTGCCGATTTTATAGAATCAGAATTCAAGGCAATAGGGCTGCGCACTTTTGATGCCAACGACAAATACAGGCAATCCTTCATGATGATACGTCCGGTCTTTATCAGCGCTTCGGCCGTGCTGGATGGCGTTTCACTGGATCCAAATAAGTTAATGGTTATTACCTGCCAGCCTCATATCTCATTGGATAAATCATCAGAATACGAGATTGAACAAATCAAAGCTGGAAAAAACCTGTTCCGGGAAGCTTCCAAATTTTTCCCCCCCAAAAAGAATACCCTGGTGGTTGTAGATGAAAGTTATGCTGCTGATTTTGGCCGGCTGGTTTCCTTCAAACGTTCCATTCCCAAAACCGATAAGAATATCATTTTTGTACTAACCAATAATTCTCCGGAAAATTTCGCTATCGAAGCCCGGCACGAAATCAGGGAACAAAAGCTCTCCAATATCATCGGCGTGTTGCCCGGTAAATCGAAGAAAAATGAGATCGTGATATTTTCTGCGCACTATGATCACCTGGGAACAGGCAAACCCGAGCAAGGTGATTCGATTTATAATGGAGCCAATGATAATGCTTCCGGCACTACGGCGGTCATCATGCTGGCCCGTTATTTCCGGGAAATGAAAAACAATGAAAGAACCCTGGTCTTTGCAGCTTTTACAGCGGAAGAAGCAGGTGGTTTCGGGTCCAGGTATTTTTCACGGCAACTGGATGCCGGCAAGATAGCAGCCATGTTCAATATTGAAATGATCGGAACCGAGAGCCGGTGGGGGAAACAATCAGCCTATATTACCGGTTTCGATAAATCGGATATGGGAAAGATCATGCAAAAAAACCTGGAAGGGACAGGTTTCAGTTATTATCCCGATCCTTATACCGATAAACAATTATTCTACCGATCCGATAATGCGACACTGGCAAGATTGGGTGTGCCGGCGCATACGATTTCCACATCGAGGATGGACCTGGATTCGCATTACCATAAAGTAACGGATCATGTGGAAACACTTGACCTGGATAATATGGCCCAGATCATAAAGTCAATTGCGCTGAGTGCAACAGGTATTGTAGGTGCTAAAGAGACGCCTTTGAGGGTTAAACCAGAGGATCTGCGTTAATGATATGCGGCATAATCGCGGTAATCATCCAGGTATTGTTCGATTTTTTTTAGCCAGGCGGCCTGCTTATCCCGGTTGATGCTGTGATTGGTTTCCCGGTCATACTCATCCTGCATGGCTTCTTTTTCATTCATCAGGTTTTCATAGATCGTTTTAAGGTCTTGCTGGTAGGTACGTTGATTGAATCGGTAAGCACGCATGGCCTTATGGAGTTTGCGGGCAAAGATCTCCGCAATATCAAAATGGCCCTGTTCATGCGAAAGGATATAAGGTGTTTTATGCAAACCCCAGGAGCGATCTTTTGAAAAGCGGCATTGGATCTTATAACTGAAACCCGAGGCATTAATATTGTACTCGATCCCGATATAAGTAGTCGTTGTTGCGGCAACATCTGAACCCGTTTCAGGCCGGGCCTTATAATCAGCCCAGGTAAGTTTATAATGGGGACTCCAGGCAATCAGCTCTTCATTAGTATCCTGGGCCAGGCTAAAGGCCGGGAATAATATTGCCAGGTATTTGAGAATGGAAGGCATACCGTGTTTCAACGAAAAGTCGGGAAAAAAATTTTTCCCGTTGTACCATTGCCCGTTAATAAAAATAAAAAAACCTCCCGGATCAGGAGGTTTACTGATTTAGCTCAGTAATCTATTTTAAGTAGGGAGCCGCAGCCAGTATTTCCGGGCTAACACCATCCGCATATTTTTCAAAATTCTTCAGGAATAAGCCGGCCAGGTATTTGGCCTTGGCTTCGTAGGCCGATTTATCTTCCCAGGTATTGCGTGTATTCAGTAGTTCGGAAGGAACACCCGGGCAGGTTTTCGGTATGGCCAGGTTAAATAAGGGGAAGTTTTCAAATTCTACATATTCCAATTTATCCTCCAGGGCAGCTGCAATCATCGCCCTGGTATATTTCAGTTTCATCCGGTGTCCGACTCCATAGGGTCCCCCGGTCCAGCCGGTATTGACCATCCATACATGAACCTTATTTTGCTTCATTTTTTCTCCCAGCATCCGGGCGTATTCACCGGGATGAAGGGGTAGGAAAGGAGCGCCAAAACAGGCGCTGAAGGTGGGTTTGGGTTCAGTTACCCCCGCTTCCGTTCCGGCCACTTTGGCGGTATAACCCGAGATAAACTGGTACATAGCCTGCCCCGGAGTTAAACGGGCCATGGGTGGCAATACGCCAAATGCATCGCAGGTGAGGAAGAAAATATTTTTTGGCAAACCTCCAATAGAGGGTTCTTTGGCATTGCTGATAAAATGCAGGGGATAGGAAACCCGGGTATTCTCCGTGATACTGGCATCGTCAAAATTGATCCGGTTGGTGCCGGGGTAGAACATGACATTTTCAACCAGGGCTCCCGGTCTGATAGCCTGGAAGATCTCGGGTTCTTTTTCCTCGGTAAGATTGATGGTCTTGGCATAACATCCCCCTTCAAAATTGAAAATAGAATCGGCAGTCCAGGCATGCTCATCATCCCCGATCAGTTTACGGGAAGGATCGGCGCTTAACGTAGTTTTACCTGTTCCGCTTAGCCCAAAGAAAATTGCGGTATCACCTTTATCTCCCATATTGGCACTGCAATGCATGCTCAATACATCTTTTTCATGCGGGAGGATATAATTGAGAATCGTGAAGATTCCTTTCTTGGTTTCACCGGTATAACCGGTACCTGCAATCAGGATCATTTTATGTTGGAAAGAAACAACCGCGGCATTATGCTGGCGGGTACCGCATTCTGCAGGATTTAATTTTAATCCCGGAACGGATATTACATGCCAGTCAGCTTCAAAATTTTCCAGCTCATCTTCGGTTGGCCGCAGGAACATGTTATAGGCAAAAAGATTATTCCAGGGTTTTTCATTGACCACGCGGATATTTAGCCGGTAACGGGGATCGGCACAGGCATAGCAATCACGTACCCAGATTTCAGGAAGCTTATCAAGATAATCGGTGATTTTTTTGAAAATGGTATCGAAATATTTCGGTTCGATAGGAATATTGAATTCGTTCCAGTGTACGGTATCCGCAGTGATCTCATCCCTGACGATAAATTTGTCTTTAGGTGCCCGGCCAGTAAACTCGCCGGTGCGGATCACCAGGGCCCCGGTGTCATTGAGTACGCCCTCGCCCGTGCGTAGCGTATCCTGGACTAATTCTTCCGGTGACAGTTGATAATGAATGGATTCCGTATTCCTGATGCCGATCTTTACTAGGTTCTTCGTGGGGATTGCAATAGTGGGAACTGACATAGAGGACAATCGTTTTTGTTGAAGGGTCAAAGGTACATCACAAACGCATTTAAATACAAACGGGTGTTAGTAAAACACATTTGAAAGCTGTTAATTTTTCCGGACAACCATTGGTAGCTTTTTATTGGCTGGCGGCCCCATTAAATGCGGTTGAAGGATAGGGCAGAATTCTTGAAAATCATCCATTTTTCTGATAGACCGCTTAATTTGTTTTGAAAGACATCTCCACGACATGTTTGGCCTTATCTTTAGCCACTAAAAATTTTGCATGAAATATTTACCGCTGAACCAGGAGATTTTTGTAAAAAACAGGGAGCGCTTTGTCGGCAGGATGCAGAAGAATTCAATTGCCATTTTTGTGAGTAATGACGAAGTACCGGTCAATGGAGATGCGCTGCATACCTTCCGTCAAAACAGTGATTTATTCTGGCTCAGCGGAATTACCCAGGAAGACAGTATGGTCATCCTTTATCCCGATAATCCTGACCCCAAGTACCGCGAAGTATTGGTATTGGTAAGACCCAATGAATTAAAGGAAAAATGGGATGGCAAACGCTTAAGGGTGAGCGAAGCACAGACGATCAGCGGCATGCAAACCATCGTGTGGCTGGACAGTATTGACGGGTTGCTGCAACCCTGGATTCACCTGGCCGATACGATTTACCTGGACAGTAATGAAAACGACCGGAAGGCCAGCCTGGTCAAAACCCGAGATTACCGATTCATTGAGGAAATGAAAAGCCGATATCCCCTGCACAATTTTATGCGGGCTGCCCGGATCATGCGAGACCTGCGGGCTATAAAAACAGCATTGGAAATAGAAGTAATGCAGCAGGCAATTGATATTACGGATGCTACTTTTCGCCGCCTTTTAAAGTTTATCAGGCCCGGGATAATGGAGTACGAGATTGAGGCTGAAATCTTTCATTCCTTCCTCAGCCAGCGGGCCACGGGCCAAGCTTATGGAAGCATTATTGCCAGCGGAGACAGGGCCCGCATCCTGCACTATGTTTCCAATAACCAGGAATGCCGGGACGGCGAACTGATCTTAATGGATTTCGGCGCTGAATATGGAGGCTATTGTGCCGACCTGACACGCACGATTCCTGTCAACGGAAAATTCACAAGACGTCAAAAAACTGTCTATAACGCCTGTCTGCACCTGCATGATTATGCTAAAAGTTTATTGAAACCGGGAATCAGTATCCTGGAATATACCGACAAGGTAGGAGAGGAAGCCACGCAACAATTCCTGAAGATCGGGCTATTGAAAAAAACGGAAGTTAAAAATGAAGATCCTGAAAACAGGGCCTACCGCAAATATCTCTATCATGGCATTTCGCATCACCTGGGTATTGATGTACACGACCTGGGTACCCGCACTGAACCGATCAAAGCAGGAATGGTTTTTACCGTGGAACCCGGCATTTATATTGAAGAAGAACAAATGGGGATCCGGATTGAAAATAATGTTTGGATAACCCGTAACGGAAACAAGGACCTGATGCGCAATATTCCCATTACCGTCGAGGATATCGAGGGATTGATGAAAAGATAAGATGTGCATGCCTCATCGTTCAAAGTTCATCCTGTTTCCCTATTATTGTAATTACTATGCAAGGATGAGTCGAACTCCATGATGCCTAATCATGAACCAAATAATATGAAAAACATACCCAATCTTTTCACACTGCTTAATCTCGTCTTCGGTTGTCTCGCCATCGTTTATACCCTGCAAAACGGGATAACCATCTATGCCGATAGCTCGGGTACTCAATTGGTAGATATACCCGAAAAAATATGGATGGCCTCGCTTTTTATTGGATTGGCGGGTCTTGTAGATTTCCTGGATGGATTTGTAGCCCGTCTCTTCAAAGCGGGATCTGAAATGGGTAAACAACTCGATTCACTGGCTGATGTGGTAAGTTTTGGCGTGGCACCAGGTATGATTATTTATCAGTTTCTCCGGTTAAGCCTGGCACAGGAAGAAAACGGACTGGATACATCTATACTGACCTTGCTCCCTGCCTTTGTATTGCCGGCTGCCGCTGCCTGGCGACTGGCTAAATTCAACATAGATACCGGGCAAACCTATCATTTTAAGGGAGTGCCCACACCTGCAGCTGGTATACTGGTGGCTTCCCTGCCTTTACTATATTGGAATGTGAATGAAGAATGGCTCAGGGCCATTCTGTTGAATAAATGGATCCTGATTGCTTTTACCTTCCTGCTTTCCTTTTTGATGGTTTCGAATATCCCGATCATGGGTTTCAAATTCCGCGACTTTAGCATAAAAAATAATCTTCCCAAATACGGTTTGGTCCTGTTCAGTGTACTGGCGATCCTGTTCCTGAAGTGGTTGGCAGTACCCCTTATTTTCGTCGCTTATGTTCTTGTATCTTTGCTGCTCAAAAATAAAACTGCATGACCTATACAGTACAGATAAAAGTGATGCCGCTTAAAGAATTGCTCGATCCACAGGGAAAAGCGGTAATGGGTGGATTGCAAAACCTGGGATTAAATGGTGTGGAAGATGTCCGGGTGGGTAAGAATATCAGCCTGCAGGTGAATGCCGGATCACCCGAACAGGCCAAACAAATCGCGGAAGAAGCCAGCAAGAAACTCCTGTCCAATCCCGTGATGGAATATTTTGAAATTTCAGTTAATTAATGCTGCTGTCAACAGCTGGTAGCCAGCAGCTTCAAGTCTATGCTCTATCTTGTTCCCACGCCTATCGGCAACCTGAAAGATATCACCCTGCGTGCACTGGAGGTGTTAAAAGAAGTGGATCTCATTCTTGCCGAAGATACCCGCACCACTTCTCACCTTCTCAATCATTACCAGGTAATCAAACCGCTTTCGCCTTATCACCAGCACAATGAACATAAGGTCTTACAGCATATCGTCTCCCAGTTACTGGAAGGAAAAAAAATAGCCCTTGTTACAGACGCCGGAACTCCGGGTATTTCCGATCCCGCCTTCCTGCTGGTGAGAGAGTGTATAAAAACAGGTGTGGAGGTGGAATGCCTGCCCGGTGCCACCGCCTTTGTACCAGCCCTGGTGAACAGCGGCATTCCCGCCAACCGCTTTTGCTTCGAAGGATTTTTACCCCTGAAGAAAGGCAGGCAAACATTACTCAAACAACTGGCAGAAGAAGAGCGGACTATGATTTTTTATGAATCGCCGTTGCGGCTGGTTAAAACCCTGGAAGAATTTGCTCAGTTCTTTGGTGAGAACAGGGCCTGCTCCGTGAGCCGGGAACTGTCAAAAATCTATGAAGAGAATAAAAGAGGCAGCCTCCGTGAGGTTACCGATTATTTTAAAGAAAAGACGGTGAAAGGAGAAATCGTAATAATTGTTGCAGGGAGAAAAGGATAGCATTTTTAACAGTCAAACAGCCCTCTTTTTTGTTTACTTAACAACCAATTTAACGAAATTTACAACTTGTTTTTACCGGACCTTATTGACGATAAAACAGGTTACCGCATTTACCAGACTATGAAACGATTATTACTTTTCTTCCTCTTTTTATGGGTTGTTAAGAGTTATAGCCAGGACCTGGCCTTCGCCAGGAAAATGGTAGATACCCTTAGCTCCCCTTTTTTCTGGGGCCGGGGTTATACGAATGAAGGCATGAAAAAAACAGCTTCCTTCCTGGCTGAACAGTTCCGGTCTTATGGATTAGAGCCCATGAATGGAACTAACTTCCTGCAAACATTCAGTTACCCCGTCAATACATTTCCCGGAAATATGGAACTGACCATAAATGGGAAGGAGCTGGTAGCAGGTAGAGATTTCCTGGTGAGTGCCGAAAGCAGGGGTTTAAAGGCAAAGGGAGAATTACAGCAAAAGGACAGTGCGGAATTTATCAATATTGAAAACAGGCTGCTGGTCAGGCTGGAAAATAAGCTGACCTGGGCGGTATCCATGCAAGAGGCGGATCATACGGTAATCCTCCTGGACCGCAGCGCCCTTCCAAATTCACCATCCAGTTTTAAGATTAATATCGACAATAAGCTGGTCAGGGAATTTAAAGCCGCCAATGTATGCGGGGTAGTAAAAGGTAAGAAACAGCCTGATTCGGTATTGCTGATCACGGCACATTACGATCACCTGGGAGGAATGGGAAAGCATACTTATTTCCCGGGAGCGAATGATAATGCCAGCGGCATCTCGCTTTTATTGAATTTAGCCCGTTATTATGCGGCCAACCCTCCGGATTATTCAATAGGATTTATCTGTTTTGCAGGCGAAGAAGCTGGCTTAGTAGGATCCAGGTTTTTTACAGAAAATCCTTTGATAGCGTTGAAAAACATTCGTTTCCTGGTTAATACTGATTTAGCCGGCACGGGTGAAGAAGGGATCACAGTGGTGAATGCCACAGAATTTCCCCGCGAGTTTGGCCTGATGAATGCAGTGAATGCTGAACATAAATTGCTGGCCGCGATCAATGCGAGGGGTAAAGCCGCTAACAGCGATCATTATTTTTTTACGGAAAAAGGTGTGCCCGCTTTTTTCTTTTATACCCTGGGAGGGATCAAAGCCTACCATGATATATTTGACAAAGCAGAAACTCTGCCGCTCAGCGAACACGAGGATCTGTTCCGGCTGGTAGTAAAGTTTAATGAAAAGTTAATGGGTAAATAGCAAGTTGAAAACTATCTTTTAATCTTGCCCTAATAAATAAGGGAAGAGTGTTCGCAGCAGGCGGACCGAAAAAAACAGAACATGAAAATAGTATTGGTTAAGTTACTTGTAGCAATTCCTTTTATCGGGCTGGCGCAACCGGCTAAGATAAATCCCGGCGCCTATTGGCAGCAAAAGGTAAAATATACGATGGAGATCAATGTGGAGGATGCGGCTAACCGGTTCCGGGGCAAACAAAAATTAGAATACTGGAATAATTCACCAGATACGCTTAAGAAAGTATATTACCATTTATACTGGAATGCATTCCAGCCGGGCAGCATGATGGATGAACGCAGCCGCAGGGCCGGTACCCTGCAAAAGCCAGGTGGTGCACCTGATTGGGATAACCGTGTCCGTGACAGGATTGCCCAGCTCAAGCCCGACGAAATTGGTTACCAGAAAATTCTTTCCCTGAAAATGAATGGGAGGCCCCAGTCCTTTTCCGTGCTCGAGACTATTTTGGAAGTAAAACTCGACCGGCCCCTGGTACCCGGGTCAAAAACAGTATTTGATATGGAGTTTGAAGCGCAGGTCCCGGTACAGATCCGGCGCAGCGGAAGGGATAATGCCGAAGGTGTGCGTTTCAGTATGAGTCAATGGTATCCCAAGCTATGTGAATATGATAGAAGGGGGTGGCATCCCACTCCCTATATCGGCCGTGAGTTCTATGGCGTTTGGGGCGATTTTGACGTAAAAATCTCAATCAACAGCAAATATATAATCGGGGCCACTGGTTACCTGCAAAACCCCAACCAGGTGGGTTATGGATACGAGGAACCTGGAGCTAAAGTAAACAGGCCCGCAGGGAATAAACTGCTCTGGCATTTTTTCGCACCCAATGTTCATGATTTTGTATGGGCAGCTGATCCCGATTATATTCATATTTCAAAAAAGGTCAGGGACGGTCTGGTCCTGCATGCTTTTTATAAAGTTGTTCCGGAACTGGTGAAAAAGCAATATGAATCAATGGCAGAAGACAGGAAGGCTCAATTTCAAAACAGCGCTGAGAATTTTGTAGAATATTATAAAGCACAATGGGAAGAGATACTGGATATCGCGGCATTGGCACTTCCCTATATGGATCGAACGTTCGGGAAGTATCCCTACAATCAGTATTCGTTTATACAAGGGGGTGATGGCGGTATGGAATATCCCATGGCCACCCTGCTGAAGGGAGCCGGCCCTCAATTAGTGATTCATGAATGGATGCATAGCTGGTACCATGGAGTATTGGCAAATAACGAATCCCTTTATCCCTGGATGGATGAAGGTTTTGCGGATTATGCCGAAGCCCGGGTCATTTCCTATCTTACCCGGGATACAGGGTTTGCCTACCAGGGGAGTTATCAATCCTATTTCCAGCTGGCCAAAAGCAATAAGGAGGAACCGTTAAGTACCCATGCTGATCATTTTAACACCAATTATGCCCATACTACCTCGGCATATAGCAAGGGATGTGTTTTTGTGGAACAGCTCGGATATATTACCGGTGCCGAAATAAGGGATAAGATCTTACTGGAGTATTTCAGGCAGTGGAAATTCAAACACCCCGATGCAGACGATTTTATGCGGGTAGCCGAAAAAGTGAGCGGGCTCAAACTGGACTGGTATAAAGAATATTGGATCAATTCAACCAAAACCATCGATTACGCGATCGATAGTTTGTGGGAGCAGGGGGGGAAAACCCTGGTACGCATCAGCCGAACCGGGCTGGTCCCAATGCCGGTTGATCTGCAGTTGACTTTTAAAGATGGAAGTAAGGAACTGCATTATATTCCTCTCGACCTGATGTATGGACAAAAACCCGCAGAGGATAACAGCATTCCCCGGAAAGTATATCCCGGCTGGCGCTGGACCCACCCGGTTTACACGATTGAGACTAACAGGAAATTACTTGATGTAACAGCAGTAGAGATCGATCCTTCGCAACGAATGGCCGACCTTGAACGAAAAAACAATAAGATTGAATTGAAGTGGTAGTTGGGCTTAGTGAACTATAAATAAAAAAATCATCTGCTTTTGGCGATGATTTTTTTATTTTTTGATTAAGGCCCTTTGTCGATATGCTTGCCAGTAAGGTCAATGGTTAACGGTTTCTCCAACCTGGCTTACATTCCAAAACGAAAATACTGTTGCTATACATACCTGCCTATACCACTTTCGTGGTATTTTCTGTTGAAGTTTTATTGACAATCAATCATTAATACTTTAACGCCCAAAGAACTTATTCACGGCTTCTACCCGGTTGGTGACATGCAATTTCTCATAGACATGATAAACATGCTTCCGGATGGTTTCATGGGCCAGGTTTAATGCCAGGGCGATTTCTTTATACATCATACCCCTTGATAGTAGTTCCAGGATCTCCCTTTCCCGGTGGGTCAGACTATTCAGATCATTTCCCGTACTGCTACTGGGTTTATTCAGGAAGGCTGCCACTACTTTCCTCGCGATCTGGCTACTCATGGGAGCACCACCTTCGTATAATTCCCTGATGGCTTCCAGCATGCGTGAGGGGGTGGTTTTTTTTAGGATATAACCGCTGGCGCCTGCGCTGAGGGCCTCAAAAATTTTCTCATCTTCTTCGTACACGGTGCACATCATGAAATTGGTGGCGGGGATCCGGGGCTTTAGGGCTCGCACACAATCAATCCCGCTTTCACCGCTTCCAAGGTTAATATCCATCAGCACTACATCGGGTTTAAGCAAGGGGATCTGGCGGATCGCGTCTTCGGCAGTTGAAATAGTACCGGCACAACGGTAGCCATCCGACATGCTGATGATTTCCTCCAGAGCATTTCTCAGCTCACGGTTATCATCAACTATGCAAACGGAAATATTTTTCATATCGGCAAAGGTCAGTTTTCGGTGATAATGTGCAATACCACTTAGTGGTATATTTTACCGGGGAACATGCAGTATGTATTTATCCCTGAAATATTCCTCGGGGAAAATATCGTGAATTTCCAACATACGGGGTCTCAATCCACTTTCCTGGATTTCCTGGTGCAGATCGCCCCCTTTCAGGCAGATCAACCCGGGTGCGGCCTGCCGTTTATCCTGGGAAGATATCCCTTGCTGCCTTGAACCGGGGTTTTTAAGCAGGGGTTTACTCCATTTCCAAAGATCTTTTAGCGGGGCCACCGCGCGGGATACCACAAAATCGAATTGACGGTTTCTGATCTCTTCAAACCGGCTATGCTGGGTGCTCAGGTTTTCCAGGCCAATAGCCGAGGCAATTGCTTCCACTACTTTTAGTTTTTTGGCGATACTGTCTACCAGGTGAAATCTTACAGCCGGGAAAAAAATTGCCAGCGGCAATCCCGGGAAGCCACCGCCGGTACCCAGGTCAGCAATTTCTGATCCCTCCCCGAATTCAAATACCGCGGCGATACTCAAAGAATGCAACACATGTTTTTCATACAATCCATCTATATCCTTACGGGAGATGACATTGATCTTTTCATTCCATTCTTTATACAACCCTTCGAGCATGCGGAATTGTTCCAGTTGTTCCGCCGAAAAATCACTAAAATATTTCAAGATGATTTCCATCCCTTGTCTGTACACCATCCACCCTACAAATTCAAAATCAATCCAACTCCCCATTCCCCATTCACTATTCACCATTGACCATCCCCATCAGGCCCAATTCCTGGCCGGTTTTCTCCAGAGAGCGGGGGCAAAGATGATATAATAAAAGAACATCCACATATCGAGTAAGATAAACCAGGGCCAGAGATCAGCCTCCCCCATTTTTTTCATGGTTCGGTGAAAGATGATAGCCTGCAGAAGCAACCTGATCGTGAATATACCCAGTACAATCCGCCAGTCGTAAAAGATGGCTGCCAGGATGAAGAGGGGATAAAAGAGGAACTGGGTCGTAAAGTATAAACCCAGCAGGAATTTATGTTTTGGTTTGTAAAATTTAGCCGTGGTATAATGTCTTGACTTTTGTTTCAGCCATCCTTTCCAGGTGGTTTTCGGAATGGAGCGGGTAACTGCATCGGGATCGATCACGACAGCTGTATTTTTCCCCGTGGCAGCCTTATTAATGAAGAGATCATCATCTCCACTGGGTATATGATTGATGGAGGCAAACCCTTTATGCCGGATGAACAGGTCCTTGCGGTAGGATAAATTACGGCCTACCCCCATATAAGGCAGACCCGCCAGGGCATATGACAGGTATTGAAGAGCTGTATGATAGGTTTCAAAACGGATCAACTTGTTCAGCATTCCCGGTCTTTTATGATAGGCTCCGTAGCCCAGCACGATATCAATCTCTTTATCATAGCCGTCCTGCATTTTCTGGATCCAGAACTCACTGGCCGGGACGCAATCGGCATCTGTCAGCAATAACACCTCATATTTGGCTTCCCGGATACCGATCGAGAGCGGGTATTTTTTCCCATTGATCAACTTGGCTTCCTGGGTTAACTCGACCACGTTCAGGGATCGGAAGGTTTTTTTTAATTCCTGCAAAATGTATTTGGAATCATCCACCGAATTGTCATTTACCACTACTACTTCATGGCTGCTGGGATAGGTTTGGACCAATACACCCGGAAGATTACGGGCCAGGTTCTCATCTTCATCACGGGCGCAAATGATTACTGATACAGGATGTTGTTGGGATTGCTGCTTGGGCTTAGGCTTATAAAATGCAAGGCGGCTGAAAAAACACGCATAATACAGGATCTGGATAAAACTGATCGTACTAAACAGAATGAAAATAATATCCCATAAATAGGTTTCTAGAAACAACAAGGTCAGGTCCATAAGTTAGCGCTGGTTTGGTGGCTGGGATTGCGCCATTTTGCGAAAATAAGGAGAATGCCCGACTGACTGCCCGAAAGGATTACACAGGTGTGAATAGCAACCCAAACATGCTCAATGATTATGCAAGTGACATTGAATTCCCGGCGGATTACACATTGTTAGTATAAAGCCTGGTGTCCGCATTATAGTTTTAGGAAAAATAATTACAATGCCATTTGTTTCACATCGTTGGCTAATTGTCATTTTATTCTTGTTCACTCTTTCTGCCTCCTATGCGCAAGAAGGAAGGGTGGGTATTGGTACAATTTACCCCCAGGCAAGGCTGGCTGTAGACAGCAGTATAATGCTCGACCAGGATAATGTACA
>DASUMO010000316.1:0-2441 GCA_036277695.1 Chitinophagaceae bacterium | reverse complement strand
AGTAGATGGCCATCAAATATTTAATCTAACCTGGCTTTTGCGCTATGATATAAGCGCGGGGTTCTCCCAGGGTAAATTTTTTCCTCCCGGGTATACTGTAAATTTCCTTCCATATCATTCCTGACTCGATTACCATAGTTTGAAGTTCATTGACGGAAAAGATATAATCAATAGCCTTCTTTGTTTCTTCACCTCCGCTAGGAGAAATGAATATGGTATTTGTTTCAATTCGTGTGGGATCAAAAAGAAATGTTGACTCTGTTAATAATTTCAGTTCCCCTACACGGTTCCAGTTTTTTTCCTTGAAATTTTTGAGTGCGATCTCGGCGATGGACCATGAATTGAGCAGGAAATGGGCTCCCGGTTTCAGGTGAGCGGAAATTTGCCTGAGTATTTTTGCCGTATCGGCGGCATTGAAAAAATTCAGGCTATTCCCCATACAGATCGCCAGGTCAAATAAACCCTCCGCTTCAAACCGGCTAATATCGGCTTTAATTGCTTCTACCGGCAGGGATCCAAGCCTTGCTTTCTCCTGCACTTCATCAATATAATCTCCCAGGTTATCAATGGCTGTTACTTTTATCCCTTTTTCAGCCAGCCCTATGGCATGCCGCCCATAACCGCACATCAGGTCCAGTACCTGGTCTCCCGGCTGCAGTGAAAAATACTGGAACATAAACTCAAGTTCCTTTGCAGTCAGCTCAGCAGGAATAAGCGATCTCCAGATCTCCTTATAATAGCCATCAAAATAGCTGTCGTTAATATTCTTCATCAGGGAAACTTGTGGGGTGGTCATTCCGGCTACTCTAATAATTTATTCCGCATGGCATACATGACCAGGCCTGCTATGGTCTTGGCGCCAACTTTTTGTTTCATGTTCTGCCGGATGGTTTCGATAGTGCGGGGACTGAGGAATACCTCCTTGGAAATATCCTCGGTGGTTTTATCATCCGCGATCAGTTTCAGGATCTTTAGTTCTTTTTCTGAAAACTTAACAGGATTGGGATAAAACTGGCGAACTGTTTTCTTATGCTGCAATTTGAGCAGCACAGCCTTATTCACCAGCTCGTTAAAGTAGAAATCATCGTTCATACAGGTAAGGATGGCCTGGTAGATCTCCTCGGGATCGGTGGTTTTGGTGAGGTAGGCATTGGCCCCCATCTCCATCATTTTGGTAATCATTTCCTGGTCATCATACATGGTCAGTACAATGATCTTGACGGCTTCATATTCCTTGCGGATCAGGCTGATGGCATTGATACCATCCATTTCGGGCATGCGGATATCCATCAGCAGCACGTCTGGGATTTTAAGCTGTAGCTTGTGCATCAGGTCCTTGCCGTCTTCGGCCTCCCATAAAATTCTGAGGTATTCTTTGTCCTTCAGGGCCATTCGGATCCCGTCACGGAAGATCTTGTGGTCGTCGGCGATGGCCACTCTGATTTGCTGGGCAGTCATGGATGTTTTGGTTTAGGTGTTATACAGGGACAGTGATTTACGTAAAAGTACTCTTTTTTAGTTATCAAAACCCTGCGGTCCAAATGATCCGTTATTAAAAAATGTTTGTTTCAACAAATATGTCCCCCCTATCACGCCAGCGTTTAAACAAATCAGGGTTTATTTTAATCTTTGGCGTTTATCAACATTGCAGGCAAAGCCAGGTAATAAATCACCTAATCAAAAGCATTTTTTAGTAAGTCTCCCTGATATCTAACGTGTTTTCCATTTATCACCCGTAAAAACCATGTTTTTAAAACAACGCATTACTGCTCTTGTGCACAATGTGCTGTGGATATACTTTTGATTCAAGTTGATTGATAGAGGTCTTGCTCCTACATCCAATGTCCTTATCCGCGCAAGCGGAATGAAACCGTCCAGAAACGTAATTTCCAATCCTTTGAAGAACCACGCATTTCCAATGTCAATCAACTTCTTTTCCTTTTATAATGAATGACCTGAAATTTGTTTTTCCTTTCTAAACTTCCAGGTCCCCCTATTCTGTTTTCCACAGCTGTTAACAATTTCTCCTGGTTCGGGATTTTACCCGGTAAGTTTCCTATTTTAATGACCGTAAATATACGTATTTTACCAAGTAAAAATTCGCTATTTTCATGGGTATTCTTACACGTAAAATTCCCTAAAACCCTTTACTGTACTGTGTTTCAGCGCGCATACTTGTTTCTCCCAGGTTTTTGCCTATTGAATTCCCCCCCCTGGATTCCAATTTTTAGGGCACAAATCTGATTTGTAAGCACTGTAAAACGTTACTGTTATGAAAAAGAACACTCGGTATGTATTAGACATTGACTCAATTTTTTGTTGGGAAGATTAAATTAGGGTTTCAAGGAAAATCGTTTTATTCCCAGAAAAGTTTTTCTATTTTTGGACAAAATCCAAATTATAGAAAAGCTTTTTAATTTTATTTTAATTCTCTCCTACTT
>DASUMO010000315.1:0-5975 GCA_036277695.1 Chitinophagaceae bacterium | reverse complement strand
TAAAACCGAAATTTCCAAAACCTCGGATAACTTTCGTTTTTCGGCAGCAGTGGCTGAGTTCGGTTTATTACTGAGAAATTCCGAATATAAGCAAGGATCTTCATTTGAACAGGTGATTTCATTGGCAAAAGGAGCAAGGGGAAAAGATGAGTATGGTTACCGGTCTGAGTTCTTTCGCCTGGTAGAGTCAGCAAGGTTATTTGCAAAAAGATAATTTCCTGAATAAGGATAGCAGCCGCTGATGATTATATCATGCGGCTGTTTTATTTTTGATACATGAAAAAACTCGTCGTACTTACCGGCGCAGGTATCAGCGCCGAAAGCGGGTTAAAAACATTTCGCGACAGTGATGGCCTTTGGGAAGGTTATAATATTGAAGATGTCGCTACCCCCCGTGCCTGGCGAAAAGATCCGCGGCTGGTGCTGGAATTTTATAATTACCGTCGCAAAAATGTGCTGGAGGCTTCTCCCAATGAAGCCCATTATGGTTTGGCGGAGCTGGAAAAATATTTTGACGTAACCATCATTACGCAGAATATCGATGACCTTCATGAAAGAGCCGGTTCATCCAGCGTATTGCACCTGCATGGTGAAATCTTTAAAATGCGGAGTGAAAAAAACCAAGAGCTTATCTATGATATCAGCGGAGATATAAATATTGGTGACAAAGCAGAAGATGGTTTCCAGCTCCGCCCGCATATTGTCTGGTTTGAGGAACCGGTGCCTATGATAGAAAAAGCGATACCCATTGTACAGCAGGCCAGCCTTTTCGTTGTAGTAGGCACTTCGCTGGTTGTGTACCCGGCTGCAGGCCTGGTCCATTATGCGTTACCGGGTATCCCGAAATTTATCATTGATAAAAAAATACCCTATACATCATCTGTCGACAACCTTACGGCAATCGAAGCCCCGGCTACCCGGGGAGTTACGGAATTGTTATCCATTTTAAGCACCTGGCACTAGTGCAGGGGATTATTTTGCTTCTTCAACCGGAACATCTTTTTCCAGGAAAACAATATCGTGCTGTCCCAGTTCTTTCAGCAGGGGCTCGTAGATTTCTTTCAGGGTGGGAATATGCAGTCCTGTAAGTTTGATCTTATTGGTCAGTATCAGTTTGGCTGCAATACCCAAAGGCAGGCCCACTGTTTTTGCCATAGCTGTGCGAAGATTGTTTTCCCCTTTGACTACCAGCCAGCTTTGAACCTGGTATTGCCCGGTTCCCGGCTTGCGTCCTTTTATCTCATATTCCAACTCGTGCAGCATCACGATCATGTCCTTGTCGTAAGGACGAAGGGATAATTTTTTCTCCGCGGCGAATTGCAGGATATCGGCTGCACTGCAAAAGCCTTGGTTGACAAGGGTATCCTGGTCATCCAGTCCCAGGAAAAAAAGTTGTTTCAGCGTCAGGTTGGCTTCATGCATTTTATGCGCCAGGAAAGCGGCAGCTTTATTCTTTACATCATCAATTCCGATCTCTTCTATATTTCCCTGTTCGTCCGCTGTCATAAACGACTCGGGTAAATGTTCACCCTCCAGTTCCGCTTCGTTCTCCGCTTCCATTAATTTCATCAGGTTTTCCAGCATACCGCGGGTTTCTGCAAAACGTTCCGATAATTTTTGATTCAGCCATTCCCCGAATCCATGCTGGTCCATATGTTCCTTAAAAACCTGGTACAGGGTTTTCCCGGTTGTATCATACATCGGCGTTTCATCTACCAGCTTTAGGTCGATTACGTTTTTCCAGCCATACATAAAATCAGGATGACGCAGGGTGGTACGGATAAATGTACGGGTGTCTTCCAGTCCGTAAAGGGGGGCATAACTAAGGGAATCGCGATTGGGATACCAGCTCAGGTAACCAATACCGGGAATCTCTACCAGGCGGTCGGCGGTAAATAATTCTTTATAAGGAAGATTTTTTTCTACCCCGTTTTCCCGGAAATGCGCCCCTGCCTTGCCCGCCATAATAATATTGCGGGGATTCCAGCTGATCTTATAATGCCAGGGATTGTCATCGCTTTCAGGCGCCACCAGTCCTCCGCAGTGTGATCTAAAAGATGTAATATGCCCACCCCGGGCGCGGATCCCGTCGATGATCTTCATCGCACTCATATGATCAATACCGGGGTCCAAACCCATTTCACAAAGAAAAAGCAGTTTGCTTTTTTCGATACGGGGCTGCAGGGACTTGATCGCCTCGTCTACATAAGAAGCCGTGAGTAAATTTTTTTTGTATTTCACGCAATCCCGGGCTACTTCAATATGCAGGGCAGGGGGTAATAATGAAATAACGATATCAGATTGCCGGACATAGTTGCTTCTTTCCTCCGCATCCCTGATATCAAATGAAAGGGCAGTGGCTTTACTGGAATGCGCAGTCTTTGATTGGGCCAGCTGCAGATCGGCATCCACGACCAGCACTTTCCAATTCTCCTTTATTGCTGTATCCAGCAAATAGTCGATCAGCACAGTAGCCGATTTTCCCGCTCCAAAAAGTAAAACCGTTTTCATGCATTGTTGTTATAAATCCTGCCAGCCGGCATATGGCAAATAATCGTAAATCCACCATAACTCAAAGATTAATAATTATTTTTACAAAAACTTATTTTATGAAGAAGTTGTTCCTGTTCGCCCTGCTTTTAATTTCCACATTCAGTTATGGTCAGAAATTCCAGTTTGGCGCCAAAGCAGGCGTTAACATCAGTAATTTTTCCGGTGGTGATTTTAATGATGTCGAGAAAAAATCCCTGATCGGATTTCATGGCGGTATTTACCTGCGTTTTGCCATAGCCAATTTTTCCATTCAACCCGAGGCGATGATCTCCACGCAGGGTGCAAAGATCGATAGCGTTTCCGGTAGTTATGACTGGAAGATCACCTATGTGAATGTACCCATCATGGCACAATATCGTTTTCCCGGTGGCTTTTACCTGGAAGCAGGACCGCAGGTTGGTTTTAAAATAGATGAGAATATAGAAAATGAAACCTTGCAGGATTTTGCCAAAGGACTGGATCTTTCCATCGCAGCCGGTCTCGGTTATCGCGGTAAAAAAGGATTGGGAATTGGTGGACGTTATTCAGCCGGACTTTCCAAGATCGGGGATTTCGAACCTGCCAACGGAATTGACCCGGATTTCAAAAACGGGGTGATACAAGTGAGTGTTTATATTCCGTTGACGCGGTAAGTACAATTGTTGAACAGTAGTTGAACGGTTGTTGAAAGCCTTTTGTAATTCGAGGATGCTGGAGATAGGTTGAATGGAGATTCAATACAGCCTGTAATTCGAAGATGCTGGAAATAGGTTGAATAGTTGTTGGATGAGGTTTTAACTAGTAGATACGGGAGATTGGTTGAATGATTGTTTTCCTTCCCAAACCGGGTGGAACAAATTCTCCCCTTTGGGGAACAGGAGGGATACATAAAGTTCACGATCCGGGGGCCACAACGATTAAACCACTATTAAACCACGATCAAACCATACTCACAAATCAGCTAACTCCTTAGCCGACTGTGTTGAAAGAATATGGGTGATCTTATAGGAAACCTTGACGCCACGATTCGTATCAGGCACGCGCAGCGTTAGGGAACCATTGGGTGAAACAGAACGGAACTGCAGCGTTTCACTTTTTAGAATTTCCATGCTTGGCTTAAAATATTGCAGTTCGACCGTTACATTATCGAGGATATATTTTGAATCATTATAAACCGTCAGCTGCAGGTCGCGGATGCCTCCAAATGCCACGATCTTATAGTCGTTACTTTTAACACTAACCTGTTTGGTAAGGCTTTTTGAACCCATCACTGCTTTGGGTTCATTGACCCTTTTCCTCGGTTCGTTTTTTTCTTCATCGGTAGGTTCATTAAAATCTTCCGGAGTCTCCTGTTCTGCAGGTGTCCGAAGTTTGCGGCTACGTTCACCAGTGCGCGAATCAACTGTCAGTCCCGGAGTAGTTTCGTCTTCCAGGTTTATTTCCTTCCTGGTTATTTCCTTTTCTTTTGGGGGAGCTTTTACAGCCAGTTGCTGTTCGTACACGTTTTCCGAAACATCGGCCGACTTGTACGACTGCAAATTCTTATTGTTTTCCGCAAAGGAATTACCGCTTATGATAGAGCCCTCGGCGGGTTGCGGAGCTTCTTCATTTTGTGGAACCAGGGGTTGGTTATTGGTGATAGTGGCGTCAGTGTCGGTGGGGGGTATGGCTTTCATAGATGGTGAAACCGATTCGCCGGCGATTACTGGTTTGTTCCCTGAACGGGATTTAAGTGTAAAGCCTATGACCACCCCGGCGCCTACTATAGCCAGGATGATGGCCACTTTTTTCACAGCCTGTATTAAAAAATTTTTAGTGGCAATTCGCTGGCGGCGATCCTGAAGGGTCTTCACATACATTTCCTTGATCTCGTCCAGGGGTTGTGAATATTTGACCTCGGCAGCTACCGGGTTTTCCTTGATGGTAATTGTCTGTTCGGGAAGACTGGGTTCTTCGTAAACCGGGTCCGCCTTTTTGCCAGGCTGATATTGCTTGTAGCTTTCATTCTGGTAGCTTTCATTCGGGTTACTTTCATTCTGGTTGATTTGCGGTTTTTCTGCCAGGGATGCCTGTTGCTTCTGGTTTGGCAGGGTGACAAACACGGATTTTTTAGGAGTAAAAACGGTTTGGGCAGGTTGAACAGGGGCCTGGACCTTTGCGGAAGGAAGCTCTTCCCTGGCCGCTGCGGGTTTTGATTCCTGCAAGACGGGCCGGGTTTCCGACGGTTTCTTAAAAAACCGGTCATAAGGTTGTTCTTCTACTGCAGGCGCCCACTCCTGCAATTCCGGGATCTCGCCGGGATATCGCCAGGCTGCGCTTTTACCCTTCACCCAGACCAGGTCATAGGCTTTTAATCCGAGACTCACTAAATCTTCTAGGGAATAGGGTCCGCTTTCCTTGTTATTGCGAAGCAAGAGGTAACTGGTCATGATCCGTTTCTTTGGTAACGCTAAGCAAACGAAAAAACAGTGCCGCCAAGTGTAAAAAGCTTGTTATAAATCAGGAGTTTCCATAGAATCGGTCCCAATTAACATTCCATGAAAAACCAGCTTAAAAAACAAGTCATTTTATCAGGTTTTCAGGGTTGAAAAGGGTAGATTTGCAGGCCTTCAAAAACGCTGGTTCTGAGCCAGAAAAAAGGATAATCAAACCCAAAAACAGAATACGAAAGGAGCCATGGAAGAGAACTTTGGACCACAGGAAACGAACGACATCAACCGGATCATTCCCGTCAATATCGAAGAACAGATGAAGACCGCCTACATTGACTATTCAATGTCGGTCATCGTCGGTCGTGCCCTGCCGGATGTAAGGGATGGTTTAAAACCCGTGCATCGCCGCATTTTATTTGCGATGAACGAATTGGGAATTCTTTATAACAGGCCGTTTAAAAAATCAGCCCGTATTGTGGGGGAGGTCTTGGGTAAATATCACCCGCATGGTGATACTTCTGTATATGATGCCATGGTCAGAATGGCCCAGGAATGGAATATGCGTTATCCCCTGGTCGACCACCAGGGAAATTTCGGGAACCAGGATGGTGATGGCCCGGCTGCCATGCGGTATACAGAAGCCAGGCTGGAAAGACTGGCCGGGCATATGCTGGATGATATTGAAAAAGATACGGTCGACTTCCAGTTGAATTTTGATGATTCGGAAAAAGAACCAACCGTTCTCCCCACCCGGCTGCCGCAATTGCTCGTAAATGGTTCCAGCGGTATCGCAGTGGGCATGGCCACCAACATGATGCCCCATAATCTTTCTGAAGTCATCGACGGGTGCGTCGCTTTTATTGATAACCGGGATATTACTACCGAAGAACTGATGCAGCATATCAAAGCCCCGGATTTCCCAACCGGCGCTGTTATTTACGGAATGGAAGGCGTGAAAGCCGCCATGCATTTCGGCCGCGGCAGGGTAGTAGTAAGGGGAAAACTGACGAT
>DASUMO010000314.1:0-3928 GCA_036277695.1 Chitinophagaceae bacterium | reverse complement strand
TTTATCACGCGTGGACCGGTCGCCTTTTTTATCAAAGCGGTCGACCAGGTAGCGGTAAATACCATCGAAACCCTTGCCGGCTATTTTCTGGTCGGCGATCTTACGGTAGTAATCCAGTGCGAGATCTTCCCTCCCCGCACTGGCGGCAGCGGCGGCAATATTGACATAAAGCTGGGTGTCAAAAGCGGGAAAACGGAAATCCTGGTACTGCAAACCTTTTTTCAGCATATACTGTTCCATCTCCTCCACTTCCAAAAAACCCTGCAGGGCTTCCGCGTAATTTTTATACTGGAATTCGTGGTTGGCCCGGTCCACTTCATTGAAATAAAGACCAAAAAGAATTTCATGATCTGCCGGTATCTCTTTTTTCTGCGCAGCCAGCAGGTCTAAATATTTTTTATAGGCATCAAAAGATTCGCGCTGGCCTGCGGGCGCAAGGGCCCGGCTCTCCTTATTGCTGACGATCTTGAAAAGGATCAGGGATTTTAAATACCAGCCCTCCGGGTTTTTCGCATTGGTTGCATCGCTGAGCCAGCGGTCGATCCCCGACCGGGCTTTTTCCCATTGGTCTTTGCCGGCAGCGGACTTGATCTCTTCCAGCGATTGTGAACCGGCGTTAAACTGGATGAAAAGGAAAGCCAGGGTAATAAATAATCTGATCAATGGTTGGAATTTAAGTGATCGGGCCAGCATGCATGTACAATAATACTATAAAAAAATTGAGATGACTCCTGCCGGCAATCATCTCAATTCATATTTTCAACCCGTATTTTATCTCAGTGTTTCATACAGGTCATTCCACTTCTTTTCCTCGGCCGCAAACTTCGCAGCTTCAGCCGGCTTGGATTTGGCCTGGCCTTTTTTATAACCATAGATCTCGGCCAGGTCGCTGGCTATAAATCGGTATTGCTGTTTTTCGCGGACCGTTAACGTGCTTTTTTTAGCAAATAGGGCGGCTGCTTTTTCATAAGGTTCAATCGTTGCATCCAGGGTCTTTGCATATTGCTGGTCAAGCGCATCTCTTTTTTGTATATCTTCTTTCGAAGCTGCCGTACCCGGTTTGGTGCGGGTTTTCATATCCGCTGCATGAGCCTTACGCTGGTCATTGATGCGTTTGGCTTTATTAATATAGTGACCACCCAGGTACACCAGGGGATTTTCCGCTGCCGGATCCAGGCTATGCGCTTTTGCCAGGGCAGCTACCATTTTAGGTTCCAACTCATCATAATTGGCAGGCAGCACGGCGTTATCCTCCTGTGAATTCAATGTATCATAGATCAACCCCGCCAGCAGGAAGGTCGCTTTATAGTTATTGGCATCATTTGCCAAAACTTCTTCTACTGCTTTTAGTTTATTCGCGAAAGTTTCTTCAAGCCCTACGGCAAAATCCACTTTATCATAATCAAAGAATTCACTCTTGGGATACAATTGTTTTCCCAGCGCCCTGTATTTTTCAAAGGCCGCCATATCTTTTTTACGGAATGACTGGTTGACCAGGAAACGGTAAATGCTTTCATAATCACGATCGTTAACTTTCAGGTCGGCCAGGCGGGCATAATAGGTATAAGCTGCATCTATATTGTTGCTGCTTTCAGCCATGATGCCAGCCAGCAACAGACTATTGGTATCCACGGTCACACTGATCAGTTTTTGGGCGATCAGCAGGTCGGATATATCCACTACTTTTTTAAAGGTTTCAAATCCCTGGGCCCAGTTTTTCTTTTCATAATCTTTATAACCTAATGTAAAGAGTGATGAATAAAGATTGATAGGCGCATTCTGGTAGATGGGATCTTTCAGAAGCGCCAGGTCGGGTTGCATTTCCCTGTATTTGGAAAAAGCAGCTTCGGCATCCCTGGTCAGCTGTTCGGCTTCGGGGGTTCCTTTCATCGTATTATCCATAGACAAACCGGCATAAACAGCGGTTTTCAGGAGAAATGCCTCCGGTTTGGCAGCAAATTTTGCATTGGTATTTGCTTTATCGAAATCTTCCTTTGCTTTTTTAAATTGTCCGATGGCCATAATATTTTTAATGGCATCGTAGTTCTGAGCCTGTGCCCCTGCTATAAATGCCAGCAGCACAACAGAAAACAGGATTCTTTTCATATTGCTTTATTAATAGTAAATGAATGCAATTCGTTTATTCAGATGATATTCCCGGCTCATCCGTTGCCTGTTCCCCGGGTATTTGAGGATCGGTATGGTTGTTTGCCGCCTGGTCATCGTCCAACTTTGTGATCGCAGCAATTTCATCCCCTTCATCCAGGCGGATCAGTTTTACACCCTGTGTAGCCCTGCCCTGTTCGCTGATGCCATCCACCGGCATCCGGATGGTTACGCCGCTTTTACAGGTGATCATCAGGTCCTGGTCAGGATTCACATCCAGGATTCCGACCAGCGAACCGGTCTTTTCTGTTACATTTATGGTCTTCACACCCTTGCCCCCGCGATTCGTAAAACGGTATTCATCCACCGGGGTTCTTTTGCCAAACCCTTTTTCACTCACCACGAGTACTGTTTTAGATGTATCGGTTGCTGGATTTACACAAATCATACCAACTACTTCATCGGTTTCATCTTCCACTTCAATTCCTGCCACGCCAATGGCTCCGCGTCCGGTAGCCCTCACTTTCTCTTCTGAGAAACGAATGGCCCGGCCACTTTTAACGGCCATCATAATTTCACAATGACCATCCGTCATATTCGCATCCAGCAACTCATCACCTTCTACAATGGTAATGGCGTTGACCCCTGTTTGCCGCGGCCGGCTGAAATCGGCCAGTTCGGTTTTTTTAATAATCCCTTTTTTGGTACAAAGCACAATATTATGTGAATTGACAAATTCATCGTCTTTCAGGTCCTTTACATCAATGATCGCTCTCACTTTATCATCGGAGGGCAACTGGATCAGGTTTTGGATCGCCCTTCCCCTGCCGGTCTTCTCCCCCTCCGGTATTTCCCAGATATTAAGCCAGTAACAACGGCCTTTCTCTGTAAAGATGAGCATGGTGTGATGGGTGGAGGCTACAAAAAGATGTTCGATAAAATCTTCTTCTCTTGTTTTGCCGCCAATTACTCCGCGGCCACCACGGCGTTGTGCCCTGTATTCATCAGCCGGGGTACGTTTGATATACCCCAGGTGCGAAATCGTGATCACCACATCTTCTTCTTTGATAAGATCTTTGATCTTTACTTCATCATCCAGGTAAGTGATCTCCGTTTTTCTTTCGTCTCCGAATTTGTCTTTTATTTCCCGCAGCTCGGTTTTGATCAGTTCAAAACGAAGGCCTTCATCGCCCAGCAATTCATTCAGGTGAGCAATCAGTTTCATGAGTTCATCATACTCTTCTTTGATCTTATCCCTTTCCATCCCGGTAAGCCTTTGCAGGCGTAACTCGAGGATGGCTTTGGCCTGGATCTCATCAAGTCCCCAACCAGCATTGATCAGGTTTTCCCTGGCGATATCCGGTGTGGCCGAACTCCGGATCAGGCTGATCACTTCATCCAAATGATCCAGGGCAATCAGGTAGCCCTGTAATATGTGAGCTCTTTTTTCAGCTTCTTTTAGCTCAAATTTTGTCCGCCTGACTATGACTTCATGACGAAACTCCACGAACTCGCTGATCAGGTCTTTCAGGCTTAAGGTCTTTGGTCTTCCTTTAACGATCGCCACATTATTGATGCCATAGGAAGTCTGCAGATCGGTAAGCTTGTACAATTGGTTAACGATAACCTGGGCGATAGCGTCCCGTTTCAGGTCTACTACAATGCGGGTTCCTTCCTTGTTGGTGGATTCATTATTGACGTGTGCAATGCCATCGATGATCTTTTCATTTACCAGTTCCCCGATGCGGTTGGTCAGGGCATCGCGGTTTACCTGGTAAGGCACTTCGGTAATGATGATCTGTTCGCGTCCGCTGGGTTTGGT
>DASUMO010000313.1:0-5020 GCA_036277695.1 Chitinophagaceae bacterium | reverse complement strand
TCTCAACAAGCTTTTCTCCTTGCTGTTTTTCAACATTTCAAGGGCGGTGAGCCGGACACCGGTTGCCGACGCATAACTTTCAAGAGAACCTTTTTTCCCGGTACCGGCATGCAGCCGGCCATCAGGGATCACGATAGTATGTCCCAGTTCCCCGGCGAATCCATCATGCCCGTATATTAATTTACCATTGGCAACAATACCACTGCCAACACCGGTTCCCAACGTAATCATGATAAAATCTTTCATGCCTTTGGCGGCACCATACATCGCCTCACCGATAGCGGCAGCATTGGCATCATTGGTCAGCGTGACGGGCAGGTTGAATTTTGATTCAATCAGTTTTGCGAGGGGAATAATGCCTTTCCAGGGCAGGTTGGGAGCATACTCTATCGTGCCTGTATAGTAATTTCCATTGGGAGCGCCTACACCAATACCTTTCATGCGGCCAATGCCGCCGGCCTTTTCAATGATCACCATCAGTGCGGCATACAGTTCATCTATAAACGTTTCGACCTGCTTGTGCTTTTTTGTAGAAATTTCACCTGAGAAAAGAACGTTTCCGTCACGATCCACGATCCCGAACTTTGTACCGGTGCCTCCAATATCAATTCCTATCGCCAGCGGTCTTGCAGTTGATTTAGCCATCGTCTAAATTTTAAAAAAACCCTGCTGTCGGGCAACAGGGTGATAAATGTACGAATGAATTAGGTTGATTAGTGGCCTGCACTGGCTATTTCCGCATCGTAGTCGATGCCTTGTTTCCGCAAAATTCCTTTTACTACAAAGGCGAAAAAAGCAAGATAACCAAAACAGAGCACTGCGATGATATAGGATTGATGGATTCCGATAATATCCGCCATCTTGCCCTGTATCGGAGGAATGATACCCCCACCCAGGATCATCATGATCAGGAAGGCGGAACCCTGAGATGTATATTTACCCAAACCAGCGATGGACAGACTGAAGATGGCCGGCCACATGATGGAACAGACAAGGCCTCCGCTGAGGAACGCATATATTGCAATAGTGCCCGATGTAACTAGTCCAATGATCATAGCCATTATACCCAATGCACTAAATATCAGTAATGTCCTTGCCGGCTTATCCTTACTGATAAAAAAGGCGGCCATCTGAATACCCACACAAATAATATAGTAATAAAGCGGCGTTACATTATAATCGGACAAGTAGATAATAAGTATCAATATTCCAAATGCCACCAATGGGACGACTAGCTGGAGTAATTGTTTGTTGGCTTTAGATAAATTAAATGCGCTGACTGCTCCCGTCCATCTGCCGATCATCAGGCTTCCCCAATACATCATGATATAGGGCGTTGCTTCGGAAGCAGAGAGCGACCCAAATTCGGACTGTCTTAGTAATTCACCCAGGTTGCTGCCAATGGCTACTTCAACTCCAACATATACAAAGATGCCCAGCATGCCCAACACCAGTTGGGGATATTGCATTGCACCCCATCCTTCAGGTTTTTTCCGGGCATTCACATTGGCAATGATCAATCCAAAAACCACAACTGCCAGTGCTCCCAATAACCATTTCAAACGGTATTTTTCTAAATCATGTTTTTCTGCTTCGGTAATATTGGCGAGGTCCTGTTGGTAGCTGCTAAAAACAGGTACAAACATTATTATCAGCAGACCGGTCATGATTAACAGGGTATAAAGCGCTTTGTTGCCTTTTTCCGTTTTTTCAAGCAGGATGCCTGGGGGAACTTTTTTGGAAAAATAAAACATGGCTGCCGCCGCAATGAACAGGACACCAACTGCACTGTACAATACAATTACTTTGGAAAGACTCAGCGAAGCGATCTTTTCATCGGTAATAGCAGCAGTAGAGCCAAACAGGGCCAGGGCAACCACCAGCGGACCAATAGAGGTACCGAATGAATTGACACCGCCACCCAGGTTAACCCGGCTGGTGCCGGTTGCCGGATCACCCAGCGAAATGGCAAACGGTTGTGCGGCCGTTTGCTGCAACGAGAAACCTAAAGCCACGATAAATAATCCTACCAACATACCCGCAAAACTGTTACCATTAACGGCCATGATCATAGCCGCCGCACCAAAAGCAGAAAAAAGTAATCCGTAAACAATGCTCTTCTTATATCCCCATTTACCTACCAGGTCTTTACCTCCAAAAGCTCCATAGGCGAAAAGTACCAGAGCACCTACATAATAAGCTGTATAAAATGCGAAATCGATCAGCTGGCTCTGAAACTGGTCAAGTGAAAAATAATGTTTGCAAAATGGAATAAAAACACTGTTACCCGCCGCAATAAAGCCCCAGAAAAAAAATACGGTTACCAGTGTGCCTAAGGCGCCGTAGTTGGTTGGTTGTTTGGGTTGATTCATAGCAATCGATTTTGATTTAAATAGTGCTGAAAGTATAACAAATTTTCATTCCGGTAAAAAAACAGCTGTTTGTTTGTCGACAACTATAGATGCCCATACGTTAATCCTGTACCATGAACCTTGATTGTTCCCTTTTCGGTTTACCTGCCGCAGGCAGGCAGGCTTGCATCTTGATTCCTTAAAACAAGTTATTTTCAAATCAAATCCATTCATTAACTTTCTTTCATGGAAATAGTTCATATCGCCGCGGAATGTTATCCTGTAGCCAAGGCCGGCGGCCTGGGAGATGTGGTGGGGGCCTTACCCAAATACCAGGCCGGTCTGGGTCATATTGCCAAAGTTGTAATGCCAATGTACCGGACCAAATTTCTTTACAACCATGAATGGGAACTGGTGCATGAAGGAGGCCAGTACCTCGGATCTCATTTTTTTCATTACAGCGTGATTCGTGAAAAGACAAACAAGCTGGGCTTTGACCTTTACCTGGTTGATATTAACGGCCTGCTTGACCGGGAAAAAATTTATGGATACGATGACGATACCGAACGCTTTGTTGCATTCCAGATTGCTGTTTGCGATTGGCTGAACAAATGGCAGCATCAACCCGATGTAATCCATTGCCATGATCACCACACCGGGCTGGTACCCTTTATGGTCAAATACTGTTTTGCCTTTAATCAAAAGCTGGCCGGGGTGCCAACCGTATTTACCATTCACAACGCCCAGTACCAGGGCTGGATGGACTGGGATAAATATTATTTTATACCGGCCTATGATTCCTATAAATGGGGATTACTGGACTGGAACAGGATGATCAATCCCCTTGCATCTGCAGTCAAAAATGCCTGGAAAGTGACCACGGTCAGCAATAGCTATCTTGAAGAAATGAGGTATTCGGCTAATGGACTGGAAGCCCTTTTTGAATATGAAAAAGGAAAAAGCAGCGGTATCCTGAACGGGATCGACACCCAGGTATGGAATCCCGAAACAGACAGCATGATTGTTAAAAATTATGACAAGGAGACCGTCACTAAGGGCAAGAAGAAAAATAAAAAAGAGTTGACCAGCCAGTTCGGGCTGGATCCCGACAAACCCCTGATTGCATTCATCGGCCGGTTGGTAGGCGAAAAAGCAGCCGACTTGCTGCCCGATGCAATCAGTCAATCCATTTACCAGCACCATGGTCATGCCAACTTCCTGATCCTGGGTTCGGGTGAACCTAACCTGGAAGACAGGCTAGACCAGATGAAACACCAGTTTCATGGTTATTATAATTCTTTTATCGGCTATGACGAAGGTTTAAGTCACCTGATCTATGCAGGGGCCGATTTCCTGTTAATGCCCAGCCGGGTTGAACCCTGTGGTTTGAACCAGATGTATGCCCTTCGCTATGGAACCGTTTCTATGGTACGTAGCGTGGGCGGATTAAAAGATACGATCACGGATTTTGGAGACTGGCAGGGCTTTGGAATCCGTTTCAATGAAGCCAGCGTATGGGATATAACCTACTCGGTGGGAAGGGCCATTGATCTTTATACCAATAAAACGGAACTCTTTGACTGGATGCGCAGTCATATGATGGGCATCGATCACTCCTGGGACGGATCGGCGCAACAATATGTGGATCTTTACCAGAGTCTAAAATAAGTTTAAGGTCAAAGGATAAAAACAGTTGTGCGGGAAGAACAACTTGTTTAGAATAAATAAAGTGGTATTAGGAAAATAAGAATTTAACCTTAAATTCGAAAGAGCAAAAAACCAGTTAAGTTCTTTATTCATTCGTCATTGAAAGGATTTGTTTTAAACAAGCCACTATAAACTTTTATCTTTTAATTATCTTTTATCCATGGCTATCAGAACAATCACACACTCCCGGGAAATATTATCTGTTATACTGGGAGGCGGCGCCGGTTCCAGGTTATACCCGCTTACTGCCAGTCGTTCAAAACCCGCTGTTCCTATTGCAGGTAAATACAGGCTGGTGGATATTCCCATATCCAATTGTTTGAATAATGGTATCGGTCGCATGTTTGTCCTGACCCAATTTAATTCAGCTTCGCTGAACCGGCATATCAAAAACACCTATCACTTCAGCGCTTTCAGTAAGGCATTCGTGGATATCCTGGCAGCTGAGCAAACCCCTGACAATCCAGCCTGGTACCAGGGAACGGCCGATGCCGTGCGACAGGGATTACGACATATAGAGCCTTTTGACAGTGACTATGTGTTGATCCTTTCCGGTGACCAGCTTTACCAGATGGATTTTGCGGAGATGCTGGATAATCATAAGCAACTGGGTGCTGATATTTCAGTCGCCACGATTCCCGTAGGAATACGCGAAGCCCCGGAATTCGGTATCCTCAAATCAGACCAGGGATTGATCACTTCTTTTATTGAGAAACCCAAAAAAGATGTGTTGGACCAGTGGGTCAGCGACACTGGTGATGAAATGCGGGCAGCTGGCAGGATCTATCTCGCATCCATGGGTATCTATATTTTCAACCGCGCATTATTATTTGACCAGCTGCAATCTGAATTTAAAGAAGCCACTGATTTCGGGAAGGAGATCATACCCCAGTCCATCAACAAATACAAAGTTGCCAGTTATCAATATACCGGTTATTGGACCGATATCGGGAATATCTATT
>DASUMO010000312.1:0-3643 GCA_036277695.1 Chitinophagaceae bacterium | reverse complement strand
ATGGTTGCTTATGCAATTGGCCAGACCGTAACTGGCAAGATGATGGATGCCATCGGCACCCGGATGGGGATGGTGATTTCCATTGCAGCCTGGAGCATTTCCATTGCCCTGCATGCCCTTGCCCGGTCATTAACTTCATTTAATATATTCCGTTCCCTGTTGGGAATTAGCGAAGCCGGTAACTGGCCCGGTGCTACCAAGAGCAATGCCGAATGGTTTCCCGCTAAAGAAAGAGCCGTGGCCCAGGGAATTTTCGGAGCAGGCGCTTCGTTGGGATCTGTTGTATCCGCACCCGTGATCGCAGGTTTATACCTGGCCTTTGGATGGCGCGCAACCTTTGCCGGAATTGCAGTCCTGGGTTTTCTCTGGATCATTCCCTGGTTATGGGTCAATAAAGCCAATCCAGCCAAACATCCCTGGATCACCAAAGAGGAACAGGATCATATAATCAGCGATACAAATAGTAATAATAATACCTCCCGGGAAGTGAAAGTATATTCCTGGAAAGAATTATTAAATTTTAAAAATACCTGGGGCATTATCAGCTCCCGGTTTTTCGTGGACCCGGTATGGTGGATGTTTGTAACCTGGCTGCCCACATTTCTGAAAGAACAATTTGCTTTTGATATCAGGCAGGTAGGTGCTTTTGCCTGGGTACCATATTTGTTCGCGGCTATTGGCGGGTTAGCGGGTGGTTTTTATTCTTCGGCACAGATCAGGAAAGGAGTGGGGGCAATAAAAGCCAGGAAAAATGCCATTACGATCGGAAGTATTATCATGCTGCTGGCATTGGTGGCCATTGCATTTTACCTCGACCAGTTAAAGGATCAGCCAGGCATTGCGATTGCCCTGATCAGCGCGACCTTATTCGGTTTCCAGTTCCTCATCAACAACCTGCAAACCCTGCCAGCCGATTATTTCAACGGGAAGAATGTGGGTACTGTCGCCGGTATGGGTGGTACATCCGCTGTTTTCGGAACCATCATCATGATCTGGCTGGTACCGGTATTAACCAAAACCAGTTATACTTCCTTTTTTATCATGGGTGCACTGATTGTCCCCCTGGCCTGGCTTTGTATCATGTTTATTTCATCAGCTAATAAAGCAAAACCGGCCTTATAAATGATGACCATTAAAAATGCTGCTAAATGAAACGAATTTTATTTTCTTCTTTCCTATTACTGGCAATGGAATACTGTTATGGCCAGACCTCTTATTATTGGGTGGGTGGCGCTACCCCAGCTTCCATTCAAACCGTTACCAACTGGAATACTTCACTGGACGGCTCTGGAAGTCCCCGCAGCTCCTCAACCACTGCTACAGATGTGTTGATCTTTGACGGGACCAATATCGGAGGTGCAACACCTGCCACGGGTACCGTGATTGGCCCGGTGAACGGGGGCATTACCTGCGCGCAGATTAAATTCATTAATAATGCCAGCGTTCAACTTGTCCGCACCTCAACAGGTACAGGAACAATAACGGTAAGTGGTGATGGAAGTCCCGCGGAAGATTTTCTCATAGAAAGCGGATGCAATATTTCGTTTACTTCAACGGTAGGCAGTGTACGCATAGCCATGGCCGCCAGTAATACAGGGAGGGTCAGCGGAAATCTCAGCATGATCACTCCTTTGCAAGCCAGGCTGGATAATACCACATCGGGTACCGCCGGTTCATTCAGGTTTACCAGCGGAGCAACTTTCACGACCAATATCACTGCGGCATCCGCTTCTTATGCCTTTGGTAACAGTACGCAGTCTTCCAATGGTTGGGTAGTTTTTGAAGCCGGTTCCCATTTATATTATAACGGGGGTTTCAGCCCGCATGGCAGCGGCACTTTATTTTCTGCCATTGATATGCGACCGGGCAGTACCTGGCATCATCGTGCCACCAATGCTGTATCGGGAGTTGGCAATTTTTTCAACCGGCAGGGTTATGGTGATATCATCGTGGAAAACAATGCCACACTCAATGCCATGGGAACAATTTACCGGGCGGGGCAATGTATTGTTGAAGCAGGAGCCAGTTTTATCTCGGCTGCTTCCGGTCAAACAGTAATCTTGGGTAACCTCCAGGTTGACGGAAGTTTCTCTTCCCCGGCATTATCCAGTAATAAGCTGGTACTGGCTGGATCATCAGCCCAATCTATTTCCGGTTCAGGTTCCATTTCTCTGGCCGGGCTAATCGTTGCGGATCATGCCACCGTTACCCTTCAAAAATCCCTGGCTGTAGAACAGTCTGTTGATATTTATGGTAAACTGGATTTTGGGACGAATCAAATAACCGGCAATGCAGGTTTTACGGCTGCAGGAGCGGAGAATCCAATCATGTCGACAGGCAACCTGGTCAATGGCGCATACTTTATAACAGGTAATACCCTATTCAATACTTCTTCGATCGGGAAAGCGATCAGCGGGCCCGGGCTTGCGGCAAATACATCTATCGTTTCATTTTCAACCACCGCAGACTCTGTTTATGTTTCCCAACCGCTTCAAAGTACAGCAAGCGGAGTTTCTCTCAATGTCGATAACCAGGGTGCTACGCTGGCGACAGCCAACAGCAATGGCTTTGCTGCAACAGGTTCCGTAGCTACAACAGGAAATAAACTTTATGGCGACAGCATCAATTATATCATTAATGCCGCTAACAGCGCTCCATTTGGTATTTCGACAGCTGCTACCGGGAATATGATCAGGGTGGGATCTGTTGAAATAAATGCGGCGGTAACAGTTAATACAGGCCTGCAGATCTATGATCAATTGGTATTGAATGGCAAGTTGAGTTTAAGGCCAATGGATACGCTGCATATCATAAGCGGTTCCACTATCAGCGGCATTTTCAGTCCTTCTAATTATATCGTTACGGATTATAACAACGGTACCGGTATTCAAAGTATAATCCAGTATGATGGATTGTCTTCCAATACAACGATCCCATTGGGTACTGCCAATTATTATTTGCCCGTAACGATTAACCCTCTGGGTAATTCAGATTTTAGCCTGGCGGTTTTTGAAGGTATTACCGCGAATGGTTCAATTACCGGGACTGCCTTAACTGCCACCCAAAAACAAACCCTCGTCAATGCAGTATGGAATATCATTCGCCTGAATGGTACCGGGGACGCAGAAGTTCAATTGAACTGGGATGCGGCTTTGGAAGGTTCCACCTTTACTACTTTGCCGGGAACGGATATTGGTTTAATCCGCAACAATGGCTCATCCTGGAACCCGCCAATAGGTACGGGTGATAATACGCTTAATACCGTAACGGCAACACTCAATGCATTCGGGTCATTAAGCGCCGGTGCTGTGCCACAGGTAAATCCATTTGTATTCAATAATCTTCCGGATAAAACATATGGTGATCCCGATTTCAATGGCGGGGCAACCAGTTTAAACACAACCCAACCGATTATTTACAGCAGCAGCAATCCTGCTGTAGCTACCATTGTAAACGGGGATATTCATATTACGGGTGCCGGCACAACGGATATCACTGCTTCACAGGCTACCGATGGTTTTTATCCCGCCGCCAGTGTAACGAATACATTGACTGTTAACCGGGCAGCTTTGACCATTAAAGCCGATGATAAATTAAAATTTGAAGGACAACCCAATCCTACACTCACTGCTACGTATACAGG
>DASUMO010000311.1:0-3303 GCA_036277695.1 Chitinophagaceae bacterium | reverse complement strand
GCTTTGCACACAAATCTGAAAGATGGAAGTATGCTCAAAATTGACCAGCAAACAGATTAACCCTGGTCAGGCGCTGTCAGCTTGAAGATAGAACAAGCGCCAGCTGATGATTTTTCTATTCACCTGCGCATTCCCGGTTGGTGTAAAAATGCTTCATTGAAATTAAACGGCCAGCTTATTGAAAAAGGAGTCCGGGGCGGACAATACAAGATGATCAAAAGAAAATGGAAGAAAAATGATAAGCTTGAATTGTTCATGGAAATGCCGGTGACGATGGTGGAAAGTCACCCCCTGGTGGAAGAAGCAAGGAACCAGGTTGCTGTTAAAAGAGGCCCCATTGTTTATTGCCTGGAGTCGGCCGATCTGCCCGGTCAAAATATATTCGACATTTTACTACCCGCTTCAGTAAAATGGCAAACCCAGCCCATGAAAATCGGTAATGGAAAGATGATGGCCCTGGTGGGCGAAGCCAGGTCACAACAAAATAATAACTGGAATAAGGGTTTATACAGGGAACTAAACCTGGCTACAAGACCGGTAAAAATAAAACTGATTCCTTATTATGCCTGGGCAAATAGAGGAAAGACGGATATGACGGTTTGGTTGCCGCTTGCAAGGTAGAACCACAAAGACGCAAGACACTTGTGTTCCTTTGTGTACTTGGCGACTTAATGGTTCAAAAAAATATTATGGAAAGAATTTTAGCAACATATTATATCGAAACACCGTATGCGCCGGAAAAAGCAGCAGCGGTGTTGGCAGGTGAACAATCATCCGGAACATTTGTAGCGGTGCCGGGCGAAACAGAGGAACTCAAACAACGTTTTGCAGCAAGAGTGGAATCTGTTGAGGTATTGGAAACTGTCAATGAACCTGCTATTCCCGGTGCAACAAGTAAGGACAGCAAGTATCACCGCGCAATGGTGAAAGTTTCGTGGAGCATTGAAAACTTTGGTTACAATCTTCCCGTAATGGTTTCAACCTTGCAGGGTAATTTATACGAGATCACACAGTTCACGGGATTAAAGCTGATGGATATTGAATTGCCTGCGTCATTCGGCGATCATTACAAGGGGCCGGCTTTTGGTATTGAGGGTTGCCGGGAGCTGGCCGGAGTGGAGGGAAGACCATTGATCGGCACTATTATCAAACCCTCCATCGGCCTGACACCCGCGGCAACGGCATCAACAGTCAGGATACTTGCGGATGCCGGTATCGACTTTCTCAAGGACGACGAATTGCTTTCCTCCTCAGCCAATTCTTCATTCGAAGCAAGGCTTGAGGCGGTGATGGAGGTCATTAATGCTCATGCTGATAAAACAGGCAAGAAAATCATGTTTGCCTTTAATATCAGCGGGGAGCTGGATGAAATGCTTTATCGTTATGAAAAAATAATCAATAGTGGCGGCACCTGCGCAATGATCAGTATTAATAGTGTTGGGTTATCTGCAGTGAAAAAGATTTGTGACCAGCGCCAATTGGCTATTCACGCTCATCGCAATGGCTGGGGTATGCTTACCCGTCATCCTTTGTTGGGTATTGATTTCAAAGCTTACCAGAAATTATGGAGGCTGGCAGGCGTTGACCAATTGCATGTGAATGGTATCCAAAATAAATTCTGGGAATCGGATGATAGCGTGGTACGATCCATTGAAGCATGTTTGACCAGGATGTTTGATCATAAGCGCCCTTTACCAGTCGTGTCTTCCGGACAATGGGGCGGACAGGCATTCGAAACCTGGCGGCGCACCAACACTATTGATCTTTTATATATGGCCGGCGGGGGAATCATGGCTCATCCCATGGGGCCTGCTGCAGGGGTACAGGCGTTAAAGCAGGTGTGGAAAGCCGCAGTTGAAGGTTTAAACCAGGATGAAGCAGTAAGACGATACCCTGAATTCGCCAAAGCTGTTGAGAAATTTGGAAACAAGGTTTGATGTGAATGTAATATCTAAGTGGTACAAAAAAAAAATATACAATTAGCTTTTTACGGTGACGATTTCACCGGTTCTACCGATGCGCTGGAATTTATTTGCAGGGCAGGGGCAAAGGCTATCTTGTTTATTGAACCACCCACCGGGGAAGAATTGGAACGATTCCCGGGCCTCGACGCATATGGAATAGCAGGCAAGACAAGATCGCTGTCCCCCGGTGAAATGGAACAGGTGTTGGTACCAGCATTCCTGCACATGAAAGCCTCGGGAGCTGCGCATTTACATTATAAAGTTTGCTCCACGTTTGATTCCTCCAGTTCGGTAGGCAGCATTGGGAAAGCGATCGATTGCGGGGCCGCCGTTTTTAATAATAAAACAATACCCGTGCTGGGTGGTACTCCTGCATTGGGTCGTTATTGTGTATTTGGAAACCTGTTTGCCCGCCTGGGTACGGGCAAGCAGGGTAAAGTGTACAGGATCGACCGGCATCCTTCCATGAGCAAACACCCGGTTACACCCGCCGACGAAAGTGACCTGCGCCTCCATCTCGGGAAACAAACTTCCAGAAAGATTGGACTGATCGATATCAAACAACAGGAAGAACCAATTGAGGAATGGACCGGCTCGTTACAAAACGATGAGGAGATTGCACTACTCGATGTTTTACACGAAACGCAACTGGCAAAAATTGGCGCCTGGCTTGAAGCACAGAGAAAAATAGCAGGTGAATTGTTTTCTATTGGTTCTTCTTCCCTGGAAATGGCTTTGGGAAAATATTGGAACAGTCAACAGTTATTTCAGCCAACGACCAACTGGAAGTCGCTGGCAAAAGCAAATCCCCTGCTGGTAGTATCGGGCAGTTGTTCGCCAGTAACAACATCGCAGATTGAAAACGCTAAGGCAAATGGCTTTGAAGAAGTTGAACTGGATGCAACCAGGATCAGCCGGGAAAAGGTTATAGAAGAAAAAGTAATGGACCAAATTATCGGGTCTTTGCAGGGTCATCGCCACCTGATTGTACATACCGGGCTCAAACAGCCGGAGAATCTTTCATCCGAGAAATTGGGTACAGCCCTGGGTACGATTGCAAAACAAGCTGTAAAAAGAACAGGTATTAAAAGAGTAGTTATTGCTGGTGGTGATACCAGCAGTTATGCCGCCAGGGCCATGCAGATTGATGCGGTTGAAATGATAGCTCCCCTGGTTCCTGGGGCGCCATTATGCCGCGCCTATTCAAAGGATCCGTCAATCGAGGGACTGGAAATGAGCTTCAAAGGCGGACAGGTTGGCGGGGAAAATTATTTCACTGTATTGATGAATGGGGGCTGAGCATTTTCATTTCGATGAAATTAAAATAGTAAAAAATGTC
>DASUMO010000310.1:0-5689 GCA_036277695.1 Chitinophagaceae bacterium | reverse complement strand
GGCGGCTTTCAACCAGTAACGATCCCTTAATTTAATTTTTGAGTTGGATGATAGGGTGACAAACCCTCTTGCGGAGTATCCCCGCAGTAAAAAGAGTGAGGATTGAACTTCCTAGTTCACCACTTTGTTGGCGCAACTACTGCTTGCAAAAGCTTCAGGTTTGGCTTTAAAGGCAAAGCCCATTCCCAGGATATATCCCATGGCTTCCTTCAAGGCATCATTGCTCTTGAAATGAGGATTGGTATTGATATCCGCATGCACCTCCATGTCTACATCATAGGTGGTAAAAAGGTTGCAGAGTTCATAAGCGATCTCGATGCTTTTGGCAACTTCCATCAGCATGCGTTCCTTGATCGTAAACTGCTGGCGGGTCTTGTCGTTATGAATAAACATAAAACCGCCGTGGCCTTCGCGTAAGAAGACGATCACGGTCGCAAATTCTGTTTCCTGTCCTTTTACCTGGGAATCTGTTCCGATGCAGACCTTGAGCCGGTAGCCGGCCCTGGTCTCCCGTTTTATGGCATTTTCAACCGCCTGGATAATAGGGGCATCAATCGGGTCGCCATTAAATTTTCTCCATTTCATATGAAAAGAGGTTTTCCCAAGTTATGGAAAAACCTCTAGATTTCAAACGGGTACGGATTAAGGATCCCTTAACAGGATGCAAAAATGTTATTGACGAACCAGTTTATCGGTCCATGACTGGTTATTATCCGCAAATCGTATCAGGTACATGCCGTTTAGTAAACGGTTTGCAGAAATATAATTTATCCCGTTAATCAATTGACCCGTATGTATGGTTTTTCCATTTAAATCATAGATCGTAAAAGCATACTTACCCGGACTACTCACCGTAATCATCGAACCATTGAGCAGGTTGCCTACCAGTTGCGGCCTGGCTTTGCCATCAATAGCACGGAGGGTAATAATATTTGAATAATACTGCCGGCCATTATCAAAGCTCACGTTCAAACGGTATTGCGTGGTGCTGTTGGTATAAGGCCGGTACAGGAAGGCGCGGCTGTCAATATTTGTTTGTGCCAGTTTGGTGAAGTTCCGGCCATCCGTCGCAATTTCGATAGATAGTTCGGTGATCGCTTCATCGGCAATGATCTCCCAGTTCAGTTTATGGTGATCACCCCACTGGCTGCCGGTCAACTCCAATTTATGTAGCGGCAGGGCCACATCTGCAGAAAATCTGCCAAGGAGTGAATAAGAACCCAGGCTGGCATAAGAAGGCGCAAAGGCATTTCCCTTTCCTTCCACGCGCAGATAATAGGTTCCGCCATTCAATAAGGTGTCGATCACGGAACTCAACAGCATACCCGGATTGTAAACATTTAAAACAGTTTGTGCTGAATTGATCAGCGTGACCTGCATATCCAGGTTGGAGCCCGCATTCCCGGTTCCAACATTATATGGAATGGCATCTAACTGGAAACGGCCAAAATCCGGCATGGTAAACTTAAACAGGTCCTGGTCGGTATTCCTTTCGATAATTCCGTTAAGGTTAAACTGGTTATTGGCGTTGGAAAAAGTAGTGGCAGTGGCCGTGTTATAGGCATTGGTATGATCGTCGTTGCGGTATGAAAATCCATTCATGGTCGTGATCACATCCAGGTCACTTTGGATATTGTTACAGCCATAGGAATTAGGACCACTGTTCCAGAGTGTGAAATTGCGGTAATAACCAACTCCCATAATCGGCGCCCAGCCTATTTCACCGGAACCGGAACCGGAATGGTAATCGGAAACCTTGTAACAGTTTGCATCGTACTTGGCCTGGTGGAATAATCCCAGCGTATGCCCGGTTTCATGCGCCGCAGCCTCGGCAATATTTTTGGTATTGTTGCCCAGGAGCGCTGAAAATACAAAGGCCGGGGTATTGTCCAGCCAGGTATATGAACCCACAAAAGCTACTCCGCCCGCATTGCCATACCAACTGGAAGAAACGGTTACAATCACCCTGATTCTTCTGCCCGCCTGGGCAGAGAGGAATTTGGTGGAATCGGTGGTGACATTCACCTGGAAAGGCCTGTAATCTTCAGCAACCCGATTAAAGATCTCGGTGATCTTGCTGTTGTCAAGGCCGGAAGGTCCACACTCGATCGGGCCATTGTAATTCCAGCTGGTGCCATTTACGGTATGTCCATCAAAATCAAGAAAAATAACGGCGGAAGCGGATGGATGGCTGTTAAGGACGGGCACTTGTGCGTTTACGATCACACTGCATACCATTAATAGCGTGGCAATACCGGGACGGAAAAAGTTTTTCATAACAAGGAGGATTTAATAAGTTCTCAACAGGTTGTGGTACGGATCGAAAAACGGGTCAGTTATTCATTGATCAGGTCGTAAAAATTTTTCTTTACTAACATATATATGCCTTCCTTTTGTTGCAATTCAAAAACATCGCCATGCTCCATACTCATGATCCGGCCGGCGTACACAATTTTGTCTTCATTGACTATCCGGGAAAAAGTAAAACGGGCGCCTGGAAAATTGGTGGAGCGGATGACGATACTGGTAAGACTATTGTCCTGTCTGGCAACAGACACTACCTGCCCCTTAAAAAGCAGGGCTTCTCCCAGTTGCAGCGTAACTTGGCTGCCCCGGTCTGACTTTAAAATGTCAACCAGGCTTTCGGGATCAATCGTAATGTTCTCTGGTAAAGTGGAAAATAACTTTGGTTTGTGCTGATCCGGTTCATTAATAGGGATCACGGGAGGCTGTGCCGAAACAACAAGGCTATACAGCAATATGCATGCGCATAGCAGGGCGGTACGAAGGTTTTTCATGTAATCAGAATATTGGAATAAAAGGATATTGTTCGGCAGCCGGGATCTCAGCTGCAGTTTTCAGGGGGGACGGGACTACAAGATTTGTGAAAAGTTTTTGCTTGACCAAATAAGCGGGAGAAGAAATAAGAAAGATCGAGGAGTAGTACCTGTTGCTGATCGTAAAACCCCGAGAAGCATTAATTTCAATCAATATTGACCGGTGCTGAGCATCACCAGCGTGCAGGCTTCCATGGTTTGTATTCCCTTTTGCCTGGCTAATGCCGCGAGTTCATCGTTCTCCGCGCCGGGATTAAAAATGATCCGCCTGGGATGAAGGGAAAGTATATAGTCATGGTATTCCTTTTGGTGATTGGCATTCATATAGAGTGTAACCGTGTCAACTCCTTCTACCGGATCTTTTGTTGTTTTTATTTCAGTATCGCCGACCATGGTATGCCTGCGGCCGATGGCTATAACCGGGTGTCCATAATTCCGGAGTCGATGAATAGCCAGGAAGCTGTAACGGGAAGGGTTAGCTGATGCGCCTAAAACCAGCGTTTTCTTTTTATCCATACAATAAAGCTAAGGACAATTACTTTTAAAAAAACCGGTACTGGCTGGTCGGTACCGCGAGAAAAATTTCCTGCAGCGCATCTTTTAAAACAGGGTACCTGAACTGAAATCCTTCTCGGATCATCCGGGTTGGGAGCACCCAACGACTTTTAAGGATCAGTTCCAGTTCTGTTCCAATCAGGGCAGCCCCGATTTTAAGCATCCAGGCAGAGGCTGGTAATCCAATCCTGCTGCTGCTTAGCTTTCGCAGCGTTTGCATAAACTCCGCATTGCTGACCGGGTTGGGAGAGGAAGCATTGAAGGTGCCTTCGAGATTTGTATTTTCTTCCAGGAAAACAATCATGCGACAAAGATCAACGGCATGGATCCAGCTGAACATTTGTTTGCCACTGCCCTGTCTTCCACCCAATCCGAATTTCAATAAATTAAAAAACGGTAGCAGGATGCCACCAGGCCCCAATGTGATTGCCATGCGTAAAGCGACTTTCCGGGTGCCAGGCGTGGACTGTTCATAATAAGTTTGTTCCCATCGTTTGCAGACCTGTACTGAAAAATCATTATGAAATTCTCCCGTCTCTTCATCCTGCGGGCGATCCATGGCATGACGGTATATGGTGGCAGAGGAAGCATTCACCCATAAAGGAGGTGGTTGTTGAATAGCCCGTATGGCAGCCCCGATTGTTTTTACGGCATCTGTCCGGCTGTCGAAGATCTTTTGTTTATTCCCGGGAGTATACCGGCAATTCACTGATTTGCCCGCCAGGTTAATTATGAGATCGGATCCGTTCAATTCATTTTCCCATCCGGTAACCTGTTGCCCATCCCATTTTACATAACGGGTGCGGAGCATGTCAGGATCTCCGAGTGAATGATAACGGTTGCGATTGTTTTTTTCTTCGCGGGTTTGCCGCGTCAGTACTACGATATCATTATCTTTTCCAAAATAGCGTATCATTTCCTCCCCGATAAAACCAGTACCACCGGCAATTATTATTTTCTTGTTTTTCATCACTAACTAATTAAAGAGTACCATGAGGAAAATCATAATCGAAGTATAATTCAACCCGGCTACCCAGTTTTTACCTGGCAGGATACCTGCATAGTCCATGCGCCGGGAATATTCGCTGAAAATAATCAATGATGTAGTGATAAAATACAATCCGGTGAACCACGCTTCCGGTTCCAATAAACTGCAGAGGCCCAGTATCGGTAAAAGTAGCAGGATGGTTAGCAGAGCCAGCATATTGACCTGTCCAAGGTATTCAACAGCTTTATGCCTGTCCAATCCCAGGGCAATAAAGCAATTAATTGCGACCAGGGTAAAATGGGCTGCCTGCAATTGAACGATGTTTAGTTCAAATCCAGGCAGCCGGCTTAAAACTATTTTATGCAAAGGGAACAGCATGATTGTATTGAAAAGCAGGAATACCAGCATAAATGCGAAACGGTAAAAATAATTGACTGAAGGGGAACAATCAATCAGCCCCCTGCCGCATTTGCGGGCAACTATGACTTTCCGGTTATAACTGATAAACCGGTAAACTCTTTTCAGGAACCAATATAAGGGTGGAAAATGGCCCAATCTTTTTATTACCGGAAATCTTTTGCCCAGGATTGCAAGCAGGGCATCAATCCCGTAGAGAACTTTGCGGGTGCTGGTATCGAGCAGTGGAATTTCGTCTTTAGCTTTTTCCAGGTCAATAAAACCGGCAAAGACCGGGTCCAGTTGTGAAAAAGGCATTCTACCCTGCTGCGGCAAGAAACCATACTGTGTAAAGAGTCCCGAGTACCAGCTACAAAGCGGGCAGAGATCATCATAGATAAGCAGTTTCGTTTCCATAAATTTTTATTTTAATACAGCCAGGGGCCGGCTGGCCATTTTTGATAATTCATGCAGGCAAAGCATAGTGTAGAAGAACGCCATAAATGGTGCAGTAAATAAAAGAAACCAGATGGAGCCCAGGGGCATTGTAACGATGGCAATAAAACTGATCCAATGATAGATGTAACGAATTCCCCACTTATGGGTAAAGCATTTTTCAATCGCATGCACAATCATGCTGAGGACCTGCCAGCTGCCGGTTACGAGGTATGCTTCAAGCAGGGAACGCCCATCATTACGGATATTCACAACCGTGTAACCCAGTACCAGGGAACTGCTGATGAAGAAGTCGATCCATTTAAAGCGTTTCATTTTTAAGTATTTAAAATTTCAGAAAAAAATGAAAATATGATAGCTTAAAAAAGCCGGCGAACCGGCTGGAATCGTTTTTGAATTATTTAAAGATCTTGATCAGGTTCCCTACAAACCAGCTTTCTTCGGCCCTTATCATCGC
>DASUMO010000309.1:0-2559 GCA_036277695.1 Chitinophagaceae bacterium | reverse complement strand
AACAGAACATCAAATCGCAGACAGGATCAGGAAACGGGTGCTGGAGACCATAGGGCGGGAGCAATCAGGAGCAGTAGTCAAAATCCGCCGTAAGTGGCGGTTAACTGCTGCCGCAGCAATAGTGGTGATGGGGCTGGCGGGGTTGATCTATTTTCTTTTCTCACGAGATTCGACTAAACCCGGCCCCAGCCAGGCTATAACAATACAGCCTTCGCCTGTTCAGAAGTTAGTTCCCGGAGGTAACAAAGCCTTGCTAACCCTGGCAGATAATACTACGATTGTACTCGATAGTGCTACCAATGGAATCATCAGTATACAGGGAAATAGCAAGGTAGAAAAATTAGCAAACGGGTTACTCGCCTATACGATCAATGGAAAACTCATTACGGAAAAAGACCAGGCTTTTTACAATACTGTTTCTACTCCCCGTGGCGGGCAATTCCAGGTTACATTATCTGATGGGACCAAAGTGTGGTTGAATGCTGCATCATCGATTCGTTTTCCTGTTGTATTTACAGGGGCAGAGAGAAGGGTAGAGGTAACCGGTGAAACCTATTTTGAGGTGGCAAAAAATGAAACCATGCCTTTTAAAGTAAAAGCCGGGACATCAGAAGTAGAGGTGCTGGGTACCCATTTCAATATTAATGCCTACGATGACGAAGCTTTAATAAAAACCACCCTGCTTGAAGGAAAAGTAAAAGTATCAGCTGCCGGTGATCCTTCCTACCGGTTTTTATCGCCGGGCCAACAATCTGGAATATCTAAACAAGGAAAAATAACGGTGCTGGATCATGCAGATACCGAAGAAGCTGTAGCCTGGAAAAATGGCAGGTTCCAGTTTAAAAGCGCCGACCTTCAAACCATTCTCCGCCAACTATCCCGCTGGTATGATGCGGACATTGAATACCGGGGACGAGCCAACCTGCATTTTACCGGACAGCTTACCCGGAATGCCCAGGTATCTGGCATACTTGAAAAACTGGAGATGACGGGTGAAGTGCATTTTACAATCGAAAACAAGAAAATTATTGTTTCACCAAAATGATGATATGAAGAAGATAATGCTGCCTAACGTATTTCCCCCGGTACTGGATGGCTAGTAGCCGGGAATGGACCTCAATAAAAACCGGATCCTGTTAGCGGCAGAACCCGGCGAATTTGAGTGTCCTAATAATTCGCGTATTGCTGTAGTTTATTATTCAACCCAAACAATACAAATTTATGTATTTAACTGCTGCTTGCCCATCCTGCCCCAACCGCACCGGGATGGCGAAACAAATGATTAAGATTATGAAACTTACTGCAGTTTTAATGATCGTTGCCTGTCTCCAGGTCCATGCCAACGGCTTTTCTCAAAAAGTCACCATCCGGGAAAATAATGTTCCTCTGACAAAAGTATTGGAAGAGATCAGGCGGCAAACCGGCTACCAGTTCTTTTATGCCGATGAAGTAATGCGAACGGCCAAAAATGTTTCCTTATCAGTAAGGAAAGAGCCGCTCGCGAAAGTGCTGGATCTATGTTTCCGGGACCAGGACTTAAGCTATACGATTTCGGAAAACACCATCATTGTCAAAAGAAAACCCCTGGTTCCGCAAGTGTCGATTGCGCCGCCAGTTCCGGAAATTCCCGATATCAGGGTGCAGGGTAAGATCACAGATGATAAGAACAGTCCGCTGGCCGGAGTATCTGTTTCAGTTAAAGGAACAAATACCGGCACCACGACTGATGTAAACGGAAACTATGCGATCACTGTTCCTGACGATGCCGTCCTGGTTTTTTCCTATGTAGGCTTTGCAACAATAGAGGAAACCGTAGCCGGTCGTACCACCATCAATATTTCATTGCGATTGGCTGAGCAAGCCATGGACGCAATTGTGGTGGTAGGATATGGTACCCAAAAGAAAAGGGACCTGACCGGTTCTATATCCTCCGTTAAAGGAGAGGACGTGTCTAAAATGCCTTCGACAAATCCCATATCATCATTGCAGGGCAAGGTACCGGGTCTTACCATTTCAAACTCCGGCAGGGCAGGTTCGAGCCCCGTGGTAAGGATAAGGGGGGTAAACAGTACGAATAGTGCCAGCCCGGTCTACGTAGTGGATGGCATCCTTCATGATAATATTGATTTTTTGAATCCTGCTGATATTGAATCCATAGATGTGCTTCGTGATCCTTCTTCTATTGCGATCTATGGATTACGGGGCGCAAACGGGGTAATCGCCATTACCTCAAAAAAAGCTGCCAGGGGACAAACCAGGATCAACCTGCAAAGTTCAGTAGGCATCCAAAGGGTGCAGGACAAAATAGCTATTGTTGATGCTGCAGGTTTCAGAAAGCTTTACGATGCACAATTGGCCAACCTGAATGCGGCACCTTTTGATTATACTAATTATACAGCGAATACTAACTGGCAGGACCTGGTCCTACAAGATGCCCTGATTACCTCTACCAACCTCAGTCTTTCCAATAGCAGTGAAAAAACCACCACTTATATTAACCTGGGGTATACTGACCAGGAAGGAGTATTGAAATATGACCATTACAAAAGATACCTTGTC
>DASUMO010000308.1:0-10714 GCA_036277695.1 Chitinophagaceae bacterium | reverse complement strand
CCGGCGAACTGTGGTATCCCCGATATAGTGGTTGACAAATTTGAATATGCTGGCATTTACCAGCTTTAATGCATTCAATATTTTCAAAAACCCAAAAAACCAATGCGGGTGTTGCATGGTGAAAGCAAATAATTTATTTCCCAGGAAGGATTGGGTAGACAACCAGTACCAGAAATTGACTTTTAATCCATCCGGCGCCAATAACACCAATTTATCTATCTTATTGGGCATGGCCTGGTAAAGACTTAATGCCATTCTTCCCCCCAGGCTAAAACCCATCAAACTGAAGATTGCATTTTGTGATCCTGTATTTGCGCTGTTTTCATGAAAAATGGCTTCAATTATTTGGAGCAAGTCCTGTTGGGTAAAATCAAGTCCTTCCTGCCAGTCGGTCTTACCATGAAAGGGCAGATCAACGGAATAAAAACTAAACTCGTCCCCCGCATATTTTTCCAGGAAAAGAAAACTGGAGGCAGCTTCCCCATACCCATGAAAACAGAATACCGGGGCAGGACCGTTACCAAACCGGTAGTAATGAACCCTGGAATTTTTATATAAAAGCTGCCTTTCCTCCATTAACAAAAAAATTAGCTGAAAATATAGCAGGAATTCAAAAATAAGATTAATTTTGGATAGTTGCACAAACAACTATATGCCAAACAACCAATTTAAACGAGGCGAGCTGTACAGTTTTGTCACCGGCAAGGCATCCACCGCCATTGCCCGCCGGCTGCAAAAAAAATTCAATGCCGCCGGTTTGAACCTGACCATTGAACAATGGAGTGTGCTTTATCATTTGTGGAAGCAGGAAGGCATAAGCCAGCAGGAATTGTGTAATGCAACATTTAGAGATAAGCCGAGTATAACAAGACTGGTAGATAACCTGGAAAAACAAAACCTGGTAAAAAGGGTGCCATCGGACACCGACCGCCGGATTAACCTGATTTTTTTGACCAAACAAGCGCAAAAATTACAGGATGAATCCATGGCGCTGGCCGAGGAAACATTGAATGAGGCCCTGGAAACAGTGCCCGCTGATAAAATCGATGTCTGTAAAGAAGTATTGCAAATCGTATATGACAATTTAAAATAACTAGGGTTGAAGTTGAACGTACCCGATCAACTAATCAACCATTCAACTGAACAACTTTAAAACTTAATACCATGAATGCTGCCACAGAAACTAAAACCCTCCTGAAAGGCGGGGAATGGCTGGTCCGGGAATCATTGCCTGCTGCTACATTTACCCCTGAGGATTTTGTCGAGGAACAAAAGATGATCCTCGAGATGTGTGACCAGTTTCTCGATGCCGAGGTCTATCCTATTCTTGACCGTATCGACAATTTGGAACCGGGATTGATGCAATCACTGGTAAAAAAAGCCGGGGAACAGGGTTTGCTTTCCGTTTCTTTTCCCGAAGAATATGGAGGCCTGGGAAAGGATTTTATTACTTCCACACTTGTCAATGAATACCTGGGTGCCGGGCACTCTTTCTCTGTTGCTATCGCCGCACATACCGGGATTGGTACCTTGCCGATCCTTTACTTCGGTACCCCCGAACAAAAACAGAAATATATCCCCAAACTCATCACCGGGGAATGGGCGGGCGCCTATGGCCTGACTGAACCCAATAGCGGCAGTGATGCGCTGGGGGCAAAGACCAGCGCCAAACTCAGCGATGACGGCAAATATTATTTACTGAACGGGCAGAAATGCTGGATCACCAATGGCGGTTTTGCGCAGGTGTACACAGTTTTTGCCAAAGTGGATGGCGATAAATTCACTGGCTTTATTGTAGAAAGAGGTACGGAAGGATTTACACAGGGACCCGAAGAACATAAAATGGGTATCAAAGGATCTTCTACCGTACAGCTCTATTTCCAGGATGCCAAAGTTCCCGTGGAAAATGTTCTGGGTGAAATCGGCAAGGGGCATAGAATCGCTTTTAATATTCTCAATATCGGCCGTTTGAAATTATGTGCTGCAGCCATAGGTGGTGCAAGGCGAGCCCTCAGTGGTACGGTTGAATATGCAAGAACGCGGGAACAATTCAAACAACCCATTTCGAATTTTGGAGCTATTAAGCATAAACTCGCGGAGATGGCTATCCGTGTTTTCGTGGGTGAATCCGCATTATACCGCACAGCCAAATGGATTGATGATAAGGAGCAGGAATTATTGCAAGCCGGTAAACCTTTCAACGAAGCCTTACTGGGTGCAGCGGAAGAATATGCCATCGAATGTGCCATGCTGAAAGTTTACGGCAGCGAAGCGCTCGATTTTGTAGTGGATGAGGGCGTGCAGGTTCATGGCGGGAACGGATTCAGCGCCGAATACAATATTTCCCGGGCCTATCGCGACAGCCGTATCAACCGGATCTATGAAGGAACCAATGAGATCAACCGCCTGCTGACCCTGGATATGACTTTAAAAAGGGCTATGCAGGGCCGGCTTGACCTGATGGGACCTGCAATGGCGGTTCAAAATGAACTGATGAGCATACCTGATTTCGGTTCCGGCGATGAAGAGCCTTTTGCCGGCGAGAGAAAACTGGTGGCTAACCTCAAGAAGGCCATCTTAATGGTCTCGGGAGCAGCCGTTAAAAAACTGATGATGAAAATCGAGCAGGAACAGGAAGTGCTGATGAATATTGCCGATATGGCCATCGAAACCTTTAATGCAGAAAGCGTTTTATTGCGCATCATGAAAATGGCCGGTGAAAGGGGTGAACAAACCATGCCGCTCCATATGGATATCATGCGCACTTATATATATGATGCGGCCGACAGGGTGAATAAATCAGGGAAGGACGCGATCAATGCTTTTGCCGACGGGGATGAACAACGGATGATCCTGATGGGCTTAAAACGCTTTACCAAAGCGGAGGCTTTCAATAGCAAGGATTCCAGGAGAAGGATCGCAGATAAAATGATTGCAGAAGGCAGGTATTGCTTTTAATTCCATTGATCTTTATCCATATCGAATACGGCTGGCCTTAATGGTGCAGCCGTATTTTCATTTGCATAGAGTTGCGACAGTTCCTTACGAACTACCATTAACTCGCTCAGCTTCTTTACCCGTTTGCGTTCAATAATAATCCCCGCACTCATCAGCAGCGAAGAGAAGGTCGATACAAAGAAATAAACCAGGAAGGTATTTTGAACATCGCGGATCTGGAGTAAATAATACATGATATAAATGATACTGTAGCAGCCGTAGGCAAACAGGAGCGAGGCCGTGATCATGGCTTTGCCCAACGCTTTCTGGTTTGTAATGGTGATCTTGGTTTGCCTGACAAAGAAGGGAATGCAAAAAGTGAGGATCAGGATGATGCCGGGCCCCATGATGATGGTGATGGCTTCAATGGTAAGACCATAGATGGAAATAATGAGAAATTCGAAGGCAATAAAAATTCCTACCATGATCTTCATGCGTTGTTTCAACATGGGGGAAGTGCAGAAATAGGTCAGGAAAATCAGCATCAACGGGGCATCCAGCAGGTTATTCGCGATGCCATAGTAATGAGTAATCGAATCAGGGGCTTTTACATAACCTTCTGTAAAAAGATTATAGCCCACTACCATTACATAATAGAAAAGAAGTACCGGGAAGGTCCTGTATCCGGCAAGCCCTGTGTAAAAAATCGTTAGTATAGGTAAGGATAGGGCCAGTGTTGAGACTATCCCCATCACATCATTCCAGCTCATGGGTATCGTTTTTCTTCAGATAAGGTTGCTAATAACATTGCGTTATTGCAATTGCAATATTAACGGCATTACACTTCACATAGTGCTTAATTGTAATGGTTTATGCTAAAATTCAGTAAAACCAAGCGAGGCCTTCGTAATTATACGGAATCCCTTTATGAGGGTTTTTTAGATCAACCCGGGGGTATGTTACGATTTGACGCTTTACCACGATTATTGCTCCGGAAAAGGATCTCCGCGGTGGCAGGTATAACAGGTTACTGTTTTAAGGTATTCCGGTCTTTCGTTTTTATCGAAATTAAAATAGGTCTGGTTAATATAAATATTCATCCGCATCATCCTGCGGGCCTGTTCTTTCATGGGTTCAGCATCGGATGCATAATCCAGACTATCCGGGATTGTTTTTAGGGGTATATGGCAAAACTTGCAGTTTACGCCCAGGGCCCGGTTATAGGCATTCATAATACTATCCATCTTAAATTCACTAATATCCTGGGGAAGGATCTGGAGATTTTTATATCGGTTAACCGGGGCTGTTATAGCTCCGGTGCCCAGCCAAACAAAACCGGCAAGCAGCAATAAGACAATGAGTTTTTTTCGCATAAACAGCGTTTCTGATTAATAAGAAAGATAGCCAGATTTATAGATGGGAAAAGCTCAAAAATCGTTGTGATACCCCTTATTTTTTATTAAGGGCGAAATTTCCCCATCTGCCCACAGGGTAATGAAAGGCTAAGCTTACTGAAAATCAACACAATTGATCGATGGCATGATTTTGATATCCTTTGAATAAAACCAAACTTGTATGAAGAAGTATTTGAAAACATTGCCATTATTTTTTGTGTCATTCCTGGTATCATTATATGGTATAGCCCAGGAGACTAAGGAAATAGATGTAAATATCGGTACCGATAAAAACGATAATTTCTTTGCCCAGCCCTGGGTATGGATTGTCGGGGCTGCTGTATTCATCCTGTTGCTGGTAGCTATTTTGCGCAGTGGCAGTAAGAGTACAGAATAGTGGAAACTTTGTGACGACGGATAATAGTGTTATGCATCCCGGTCATTGATTTCTGAATGGAATTGATGACCGGGTTTGTAATTGGGGTTGGTTACAACGCATTATTATTTACTTCGGTTGCTGCAGCCTGATCCAGGAACCAATGGGTTTGACCCCGGTAGGGTTGAATCAGTTGTGCCGGGTAGAGATCGGGAAAATGTTGTCCGTATAAGACCTGGTAAACCGGCATTGCTTTATCAGCTCCGGTTACAAGGAAGGCAATATGGGCTGAAAGGTTGATGATAGGCGCCGTTAAGGTTATGCGGGTCATGTTTTGCTCTTTAAGGAAAAAATGCATGACCCATTTTTGTTTTTCATAAATATTCTCATAACCCGGGAACAATGATAAGGTATGCGCATTATCGCCCAGCCCGAGTAAAACAAGATCGAATGAGAAGGGAAGCCCGTCAAAATAACGGTGTAATATTTTTTCATAATCCCTTGCCGATTCAGCCGGCTCAATATCCGTTCGCATAATATGAACCTGTTCTTTTACCACCGGTACGTGTTTCAGTAACTGTTCAAAAGCCATATGTGCATTATTGCGCTCATCTTCAAAAGGGACATAACGCTCATCACCCCAAAAAAAATGCAGTTTTTTCCAGTCTACACGTTCGCGGAAAGGCGAAGTTGCCAGTAGTTGATATAGCTTTTTTGGAGTATTGCCCCCGGATAATACAAGGCAAAAGCGATCCTGGCGAAGAAGCGTTTCCTCCATATACCCAATCATCCATTCAGCGACTTCCCTGCTTAATTCATCCGCATCTTTTACAATCACCGGTTCCATATTTCATGTTTAGGTGAAAAGTTGATCACATTTTATCGTTTGCTTTTCTCTGCGGGTAAGGTGGCCCAATGATAACCGTCTTTTGCGATCAATGCCTCAGCATCTTCGGGTCCCCAGCTGCCCGGTGCATAATTGGGAAAGTCAACCGGCGGCCTGGTTTGCCAGGCTTCCATAATTGGTTCAATTACTTTCCAGGCAGCTTCTACCTGGTCGCCCCGCATAAAAAGGGTAGCATTGCCTTCAATAACATCTTCCAGTAAAGTTTCATAGGCTTCAGGTTCCTTACCATCATATGCCTGGGCATAACTAAAAACCATATCGACCGGGTTTAACAACATTTCCGGCCCGGGCTGTTTGGCCTGGAAACGGATCCGGATATCCATCTGGGGTTGTATACTGAAAGTAAGTTTGTTGGCCCGCCAGGTCGTCGCTGCTTCCTCCGGAAAAGAATAATGCGGCGCCTCTTTAAATTGAATAGTGATCAGCGTTGATTTTTCATGCATATACTTCCCGGTCCGCACATAAAAGGGTACATTTTGCCAGCGCCAGTTATCAATAAAAAATTTGACCGCGGCAAATGTTTCGACCCCCGATTTAGCATCCACGTTTTTTTCTTCGCGGTAACCTTTTACTTCATCGGCCTTAATCCAGCCTCCTGCATACTGGCCGCGCACGGCATTGGCATGCACTTCCTCGGCGCTGATCTTACGGATCGCATTCAATACATCCACTTTTTTATTGCGGACTTCGTTGGCGTCAAAAGAAATGGGGGCCTCCATCGCTACCATGCATAATAACTGCAGTACATGATTTTGCACCATATCGCGAAGGGCGCCGGCCTGTTCATAATAACTTCCTCTTTCCTCCACGCCCACAGTCTCAGCAGCTGTAATCTGTATATGTTCGATATAATGATTGTTCCAAACCGGTTCAAACAAGGCGTTGGCAAATCGAAAAGCCAGGATATTCTGCACCGTTTCTTTTCCCAAATAATGATCAATGCGAAAAATCTGCTCTTCTTCGAACATGCCACTGAGCAGTTTATTCAGTTCATGTGCGCTTTTCCAGTCATGGCCGAAAGGTTTTTCAAACACCATGCGCGTTGTATGGCTGTTGATGCACATTTTTTGTTCAGACAATTTTTTTGCAATACCCGGGGTCAGTTGGGGTGCTACAGCCAGGTAAAAGATAACAATCGGAACGGTGCCCCATTCCCTGGCTTTTTCATTGATCCAGCCCGTCATTTTTACATAGGGTTCATCTGCCATCAGGTCCATTTCATGATAAGTGACCAGGGGCGCAAATTTTAACCATAGCGCATCCATATCTTCCTTGCGGCGGGAAAATTCTTTAATGCCCTCATACAGTTTAGCCCGATAATCATCAACAGAAGGAAATGCAGTACGGCCCACCCCCACCACAATAAATCTCTCCGGCAAATAGCCATCGATAAATAAATTATATAAGGCGGGCATCAGTTTCCGGTTTGCCAGGTCCCCGCTGCCACCAAAGATGAAAAGTATAGTAGGAGGTAAGTTGTTTTTCGATTTCATGTATCGTCAGGTTCTTGATTGTTGTTTGTTATTGACATTGCTTTCTGCTCACCCGTTCCATTCGCTATGAAAACTTCCTTCCCGGTCGATGCGCTGGTAAGTATGCGCACCAAAATAATCCCGTTGCGCCTGTACCAGGTTAATGGGTAATCGTTCGGAACTATAGGCGTCCAGGTAAGCCAGGGCGCTCATCAATCCAGCCACAGGTATTTTTGATGCGATAGCCAGCTGCAGGGATTTTCTTAAACCTCTTTGGGATTTTTTAACCAGGGCTGCCAGTTTTTTATCCAGTAAAATATTCGGGATCGCGGGTTGTTTTTTATAGATACCGGTGAAGATTTCCAGCAGCGAGGAACGGATAATACATCCTCCCCTCCAGATCTTCACGGTATCCCGTAAAGGGATATCCATTTGCCGTTCGGCCGAAGCCTTTTGCAGCATGGCCAAACCCTGTGCATAGGAAATGATGATAGCCGTGTATAAAGCATCACCCAGCTGGGAAATGATCTTATTCTTGTCGCCGGTAAAAGATTTGACTGATGGCTTATATACTGCCGCGGCTTTTAGCCTTTCGGATTTATATGAGGAAAGATCCCGCATGGCCACGGCCATATCAATAGTAGGCACCGGAACCCCGAGGTCCATGGCCTCTTGCGAAGTCCATTTCCCGGTTCCTTTTGAACCGGCTTTATCCAGGATCATATCAACCAGCTGTTTCCCTGTTTCCGGGTCTTGCTGCCGAAAAATGGCCGCTGTAATTTCAACCAGGAAAGATTGTAAAGCTCCCTCATTCCATTGCTTGAATATTTGATGCAGTTCATCATTGGAACAATTCAATCCTCTTTTGAGCAAATCATATATTTCGCTGATCAATTGCATAATGGCGTATTCAATACCATTGTGCACCATCTTTACATAATGTCCTGCCGCACCTTTACCCATATAAGCTACACAGGGTTCATCATTTATCCTGGCTGCCACTGCTTCCAGGATGGGTTGTAGCGCCTTCCATGCCTGGGGGTCACCTCCGGGCATTATGCTGGGTCCCCGCCTTGCCCCTTCTTCACCACCGCTAACTCCCATTCCGGTAAAATGAATGGCTTTGTCCTGGAGTTCACTAATTCTCCGGATCGTATCGGAAAAATGGGAATTGCCCCCATCAATAATGATATCACCAGGACTAACCAGGGGTATGAGATCTTTGATCACTGCATCCACGGCTGCACCGGCAGGCACCAGCATCATTATTTTTCGTGGAGTCTTTAAAGAATCTTTTAATTCGGCCAGGCTGGCTACGCCTTTTACCGTTGTACCAGGCGAAGCCGACGATTCTAGTAACGCTGCTTTGGAGGGGTCCCTGTCAAAGCCAATGGCTGCAAAACCATGATCGGCGATATTCAATAATAAATTACGGCCCATGGTACCCAGGCCGATCATTCCGAAATCAAAAGAAGGATTACTCATGTTCTTATCGCTGGTTAACTCTAAGTTATTGCAATCGGCCCAAGAAAATGCTTTTAGTAGCCCTGGCCGCTATGAAGCCATCGTTCAAAAAATTCCCAGGTCCGGAGCATTTGATCAATACGTTGCCGGTTATTTCCGCTGCGGGTGATTTCGTGTGTTGCCCCGGGATGCCGCACATATTCCACAGGCCTGCCCAGGGCTTTGAGGCTGCGGTATAACATTTCACTCTGGATGACGCCCGTACGGCGGTCGTTTTCGCCATGAAAAATAATAAAGGGGGTATAGATGTGCTGCACGTAATTAATTGGTGATTCCCTTTCTAAAATTGCTTTGGTTGTATTGTCCCAGGGATACCCTCCAAAATAATTCGGGACCAACCGCCAGGCATTCCCTTCTCCAAAAAATGTAGCCAGATCATACACACCCCGTTGGGCGCAGGCCGCTTTAAATCGTTGGTCATGGGAGATGATCCAGGCTACCAGGTAGCCGGCATAAGAACCTCCTGTAATCATAAGCCGGGAAGTATCGGCCCAACCTTCGGCAACCGTTTTATCAAGTGCAGTTAACACATCGCTGGCGGGTCCCGCGCCCCAATCATTGATATTGGCTCTTAAAAAATCAAGACCATAACCACCGCTGCCCCGCGGGTTACAATAAACTACTCCATATCCTTTGCTGCAGAAATACTGGTATTCATGCCACATGCTGGTTTCACCGGGACCCCACATGGCCGAAGGGCCACCGTGGATTTCGAGTAATAGCGGATATTTTTTGCCCGGTTCGTAATTGGCCGGTTTCATCATCCAGTATTCAATGGTTTGCCCTTTATTATTGGTAAACGTTTTCTTTTCAGGAAAAGAAAGCTTTTTATTGGCTACCCAATCGGCATTAAAACGTGAGAGTTGTTTTGGATTCCGGGCCGAAGCATCTGCCAGGTAAATCTCAAAGGGATTCGCCACTTCCGATTTTACAAAGACCAGTTTATCATTGACCAGGTCAAAACTCCCGATCCCTGTGCTGAAATCTGTTAGTTGTTCGGCTTTTTTCGTGGAAATATCAATTCGGTATAACGGGAATCCGCCGTTGCTGGGCGAATTGAAATAAATATATTTTTCGTCATGGCTCCAGGTGAGATTGTTTTTATTCCGATCAAAAGGAATATCCGTAAATGTATGGGATGGCCCTGCCAGGGAGGTGATCGCCAGGGTGGGTACGCTGACAAAGGAAGTAGTACTGTGTTGAAAAACCATCCATTTACCCGAAGGGGAAATTGTGGGGGAGTTGAAATTCTTTCCCTCTTCACCAAACAATTTTTTTAGCTGGCTGCCATCGGTATTGACGAGGAAGATTGACGATTCAAGCGAGCGATCGGGATGTTGCAATGAATCCATATCACCTGTCAGCACAACCTGTTTTCCATCGGGAGTAAATTCGGCAAAATTGAAGCGGTAAAAGCCACTGGTCAGGGCCCGGGGCCTGGCATCGGGCCCGGCATCGGTAATAAAAAAATGATTGAAGCTCAGTTCCGCATTCACATCTGTTTCATCCTGGAAATTCAGTTTATTGACAACCCTCGCCTTCTTATCGGCAGCATTATTATCCAGGTAAGCCCTTACTTCAGCCATTGTTCCATCCGGGTTGGCAGCAGTTGTCCTGCTTTTAAATTGCTCCTTATTTTCAATGCCGGGTTTTTCAAATGGCCAGGCAGGAATTTGATTCGAAGCATTGAGCGTCGAGTCTTTCAATAAATCCTTAAATGGGATGGTGGCAGAGAAAAGGATTTTTTTCCCGTCGGGACTCCATTTTGGACCACTGGCGCCATAGCGGAATTTGGTAAGCTGAATCGCTTCCCCTCCTTCCAGTGGCAATAAGAAAATTTGGGCGCGGCCTTCTACTGAACGGACAAAAGCAATTTGTTTTCCATCGGGACTGAAAGCGGCCTGCGAGGCATTTTCCCGCCCCGTCAATTGTTTAGGCAGGGAGGAACCATCGGTTCTAACCATCCATAATTGGTTCATATATTTATACTCCCATTTTGAATTATCGTCCGGTTCAATCCTGGTAAGGGTAAAAACTGCTTTACTGCCGTCCTTGCTCAGGCTAAGACCTCCCAGCGATTTTATATTCAGCAGATCGGTCACTT
>DASUMO010000307.1:0-6742 GCA_036277695.1 Chitinophagaceae bacterium | reverse complement strand
GGAGTAGTAGTGGGAAATGCGGAGGAAAAACTGGCCAGGGCAACAAAAGGCATTGATGAGATTTATTATGCGGATGCAGCCGGAGCTGGAGGAATCCTGGAGGCTTTTATTCATTTTCCCGGACTTGCGGTTGAAGTAAATATACCTACTGAGAAATTGTTAAATGAAGCAAAAAAAGAGGTGCCTCAATTGATAATGATGTATCATCGTTTTCCTTACGAAACAGTAGTGAAAAACGGTAGGAAAGAAAAAGTAGCTCCGAAAAGTCCTAATGGCATTCTCCCGTCCTTACAGAGTTTTTTTGCCAATGGCCGCCCTGGAATTTGGATAGCCTGGGAAGAGACTGAGATTGAAGGAGAGGCACTGCGTAATATTTATGTCGACAAAGAAAAATATCCCAACCTGATGGCCGCCCGTATCGGTCTGACAAAAAATGAAGTTGATATATTTTACAAATCCTTTGGCAAGGAAGCATTCTGGCCAACCATTTTCGCATTTATTGACAAGGTTAAATTTAATCATGATCATTGGGATCATTTTGTGAATATCAACAGGCGATTTGCTGAAAAAGCCGCTGAACAAGCTGACCGATCTGCTATGGTTTGGATTCACGACTACAACCTTTGGCTGGTACCGGGAATTCTCAGGCAATTAAGACCTGATCTGACCATCGCCTTTTTTCATCACACGGCTTTCCCCGCTGCGAATACGTTTAACATTCTACCCTGGCGGAGGGAGATAATAGGCAGCCTTCTGCAATGTGACTTTATCGGATTCCATATACCGAGGTATGTTGAAAACTTCGTTGATGTTGTGAACAGCCTATTCCCTGTCAAATTAGAAAAGAAAATTAATTGCGCACCCAGATTTCTTACATACAGTACTGCAATAGGTGTTTCCCAGATGACCACAGACATTCATACCGATCACAGAAAAGTACGGCTGGGGGCCGTTCCGGTCGGTATTAATATCAAGTATATACGCCAGTTATTTGCCGGCGGTCATATGCTGGAAAAAATAGGAGAGATGAAACGACAGCTCAAGGGGAAGAAAATGATATTAAGCGCAGAAAGGCTGGATTATGTAAAAGGACCCCTGGAAAAGATATTGGCCTTTGAGCATTTTCTGGAAGAAAACCCCGTATTTCACGAAAAGGTAGAACTGGTTAATATCTGCACCCCACCAGCAAACGGTATGAAAATTTATGACGGTATTAAATTAGAATTGGAACAGGCGGTTGGCAGAATCAATGGCAAATATTCAAATCTTAACTGGACTCCCATACACTTATTCTTCCGGGCTTTTCCATTTGAAGAAATTCTGGTTTATTATGGAGCCGCAGACATTGCCTGGATCACTCCTCTCCGCGACGGTTTAAACCTGGTTGCAAAGGAATATGTTGCCGTCCAGGGTGAACTGAAAAGTGATAAAGGGGTGCTCGTTTTGTCAGAATTTGCAGGGTCAGCTGTCGAGTTATCATATGTGGTCCTCACCAACCCATATGATCCCAAGGCGTTAAAAGACAACCTGCTACAGGCCATGCTGATGGAAAGCGAAGAAAGAAATATGCGCATGGAACGTTTGTATGAACAGGTGAAACATTATGATATTGACTACTGGGCTGAAGATTTTATTCAGCAAGCATTTCTTCAAAAAGACCCTCCTCTAAAAACAGGTTACCCTAAAAAAGGTGCCCTCGAAAAAATGCTTCTAAAAAAAGAATTGAATTCAATTGCCAATTAATCAATTCGATAACAGCAGATGGAAATACCGATTTCACTAAAATACATTCCTTACCCGGACCACCAGTTCAAAATAAATATATTATCAAATGCCAAACCATGGAAGATCTAAAAAATCTGGACCAGACTAAATTAGTGGACATGCTTGCCAAACTCACGACTGAATACATGAAAATGTTCAAAAACGGAACGACTCAAGAAGAATATGAAAACTGTAAGCTCCTGATTGCCCGGCTAACTACTGAAATCGAGGCCAGGAACCAATTAGAACCAAAAGAAACAAATAGCAAACCCATTGGTAATTTCAATCAGAAAGAGTAGGCAAATTTCCTTTTTACGGCTTTAACCATATGGGACCCCAAAAAAGTTCCTTATTCCCTTCTTGCCAGACGAGACTCCTCCCAGCTTGTGCAACGAAGCAATCTGAAGCATTTTAGGAGGGACTCGTCGCGTGCTTCCTGTCAAAAGGGTTCCTATTCTCTTATGTTGGGCTATCAGGCGGGTTGGAGAAAACTTGTCTGGGAAGAAATTTTGGAGGTTTTTTGTTTCCCCAACAACAACAACACCTGACTCCCTCAGCTCCAAAGGAATATTTCAGAATTCCCTAAGTACTTATTATGATGATTGTCATAATTATTACAAACCACCGTCATTCTTCCCGGTTTTTGATTGATCTAACTTCAAGAGGATAACATTTTCACGATCAGGACTAAAATTTTTTGTTATGAAAAAGATATTAGTTCCAACAGATTTTTCCCCAGCTTCCCGGAATGCTTGCAAATATGCTGCTTTACTCGCCCAGGCCTTTGGTGCCGAAATCCATTTGCTACACGTTTACAAGGATTTGATACCGGCAACGGTAGGTCCGGAGCCCTGGTCTCATAAGTTAAGTGAAGTGCTAACCAGGAATGAAACGCTTATAAATAAGGAAGTTAAATTCCTGGAGGCCGAATATTCAATCCCCGTAAACGGGGAAGCGAGGAAAGGATTCAAAGGAATTACAATTAACAGGATTGCCCGGGAAATGGAAGCGGATCTAATTGTTCTGGGCATGAAGAGTCATCACGAAAATAAGATGGCGGGCAACACGGTGTTTAAAACCGTTCTTAATACCAATATTCCCGTACTGGTCATACCCGAAAATGCCGGCTACGCGGCCATACGAAATATCGTATTAGCAGTTGATTTTAGTAAGATCACTGACAGTTCCCGCTTTGATCCCTTATTCAAAATAGTCAGGAGCTTTGATGCATCGCTCAGGGTACTCCATATAGAAAAAAAGGGTGGAGGTATCATTGAAGCCGAGCTGCCAGGAAAACTGCAATTAGGGCGTGTCCTGTCAAAAGTTACCTATTGGTATGATAAGGTAGAATATGATGATGTGGAAGGAGGAATTCAGCATTTTATCCAGAACCATCCAACGGATATGCTTGTCATGGTAGCCTATCACCATAGCATTTTTGAGCAAATAATCGGGTCGGCCCATACCCTCTCGATAAGTTTTGATATAAAATTGCCCCTCCTGATTCTAAAAAATAAATAAGACCCATGTGGTCAAAAACAAATTATGGAAACAAGTTTCAATAAAGAAGTAAGTATAAATGCGGGTAATATATTGTTAAAGGGTGAATTATTCATACCAGCCAGGGCACGAATGGTTATCATTTTCTCTCATGGCAGCGGCAGTAGCCGATTCAGTCCACGTAACCAGATGGTAGCAAAATTCCTTCAGAAAAAAAATTACGGTACCCTTTTATTTGATTTGTTAACCGAGGAGGAGGACAGGAATTATCAAAACCGCTTTAATATTGACCTGCTCACTGAAAGATTGACCGCTGCGACTAAGTGGCTGGAAGAATTCCCCGCCGCAAAGGACTGTCGCATCGGCTATTTTGGTGCCAGTACCGGCGCTGCGTCAGCTTTAAAGGCAGCAGCAACAATTCAAAGTATCAATGCTGTTGTTTCAAGAGGTGGCAGGCCTGACCTGGTAATGGATGAACTCCACAAAGTGGATGCTCCCACCCTTTTAATAGTCGGGAGTTTGGACTATGATGTCTTGCAATTAAATAAAAAGGCTTACCAGCAACTAACATGTGAAAAGAAATTAGAAATAATAGAAGGGGCATCGCATTTATTTGAAGAACAGGGAATGATGGAAAAGGTTTGCGAAAAGGCCGGTGCCTGGTTTGAAAATTTTCTGGAACCTGCCACGACTTAAACCATGAGATGATCAACAAATAATACTAGATAACAATAGGGAGAAGAACAATAAAACTTTTTTTTATGTTCAGGGACAGGATTGAAGCGGGGCTGTTATTAGCAGCTAAACTCAGGAAATATAAAAATGATCCGGGAATAGTTTTAGCAGTTCCCCGCGGAGGTGTACCGGTGGCTTATGCCGTTGCCCGGGAATTAGGCTTTCCGATAGAGGTGATTCTCACGAAAAAAATCGGTCACCCGATGAATAAAGAATATGCAATCGGTGCGGCCAGTCTTACGGATTATTTCATCATACCCCATGAAAATATCCCGCAGGAGTATATTGAAAAGGAATTGCTGGCCATTCGCAGCAGGTTGAAAGAAATGTATCAACGATTCATGGGAGAAAATGAACCTGAAAAACTGGAAGGGAAAACAGTTATTGTGATCGATGATGGAATTGCTACCGGCAACACCATCCTGGGCACGGTCCATGTGCTGCGAAAGAGCAAGCCGGGAAAGATTGTGATTGGCGTTCCGGTAGCATCGGAAAGTGCGGTGGAAAAATTATCCAAAGAAGTAGATGAAGTAGTGGCAGTGATGATACCGGAAGAATTCTATGGCGTGGGTGCCTTCTATGAGGATTTTGAACAAGTAAGTGATGAAGAAGTCATGTATTACCTGGATAAATTGCGGGAACTGAGAAAGACCGGGTAAAATAATTTCTAATGCAAAAGTCAAAATGAAAAAATTACTGCATTCCCTTGCATAATCCATCAGCTTTCTTGTTCGACTTGCGTAAGTATACCGCATAGGAACATAGTACTTCACGACACACAACTCACCACTAGCTCGCAGCTAGAGGCTCAAATCGAATACATATCCAGCGCCCCTTGCAGGCGGGCCCGGTAGTAATCCAGCTGCAGCTGATCTTTTTTCTCCAGCATATCCTGGATAACCGGTGCGTAGTTCAGCAGGTTAAAGATCTTGATCGTCTTGCTTATCCTGATCATCTCCCGGCCCTTGATACCATACCCCTGCAGGAAACGCTGTTGCGCATCGACCGAAAGGTCATGAAGCGCAATGGAAATATCCCACAAAGGTCCGATGGCAGAGATGCATTCCTCCCAATCGATAATAGCCAATACTTTTCCTTCACCGTTTACCATAACATTTTTTAGACGCAGGTCGCCGTGTTGGAGGCAGGCCCGGCCCTTCCAGGCTTTTATTTTTCGCAACTCGGTCTCCAGCCTCCGTATAGAAGAAGCAGGCATCATCCGCCCTTTTTTTAAAATAGCAACCCGCTCCATTACACAGATTTCATCATCGAGGAAATCTTTCCAACGGTTATTTTTTGTCAAAGCATTATGCGACCAATCAAAAGTATGGCCATACCCTTTAGTTGGAATGGTATGGATTCTTGCAGCGATGCAGCCGATCTCCTCCAGGATATCCAGCCGTGAAGGGTGATGAAGTGCGCTGGTCCCTTCCACTTTACGGGATATCATATACGGCAGGGGAATAATGGAATTTCCCACTTCCAGGATTTCAGGGACCGGTATCTTTTTTTCCCGGGCCCGGGCTACCGCCCATTGCTCTTTTTGAAAATGATTGATTTTATCTGCCTGTTCACTAATGCGCACAACTAACTCAGTTTTTCCGGTCTTTACCCCGAAAACAAAATTGGTCAGCCCACCACCCAATTGGGACGTCCGGATCTTGTTGCCGGGGAAATGGTGGCGCACCAGTTGCAGGGCCATCCGGTGAATGTTTTTTTGCTTTTTCGATTCCTGGTTTTTCATATTTATTTGATTAACTGGAGGCGTTCCTGCATGCCTGCCAAAATTGTAAGTACATCGCCAAAATCATGGAAGTCGTTTAAGTGGAGTGTGCCCATTTTTCCCTTGAAAGGCAGGGCACTGTTACGTACATGTACGGAAAGTCCTGTTGCATTTAGAAAAATATCCATTGCCGAATCTCCCGCCCCAAGGGCATCTTCGATGGCAAAACCCAGGTGCTCAGCCATCCGTTGTGCGCCAAAAAGTTTATCCACCCCTTTACGCGTAAAAAAATTATTCCCTTTCGTATGCTGGTAGGCCATTAGCCTATCCTGGGAAGCTTCGATTAATAACAAAATCATGCAAACAGGAGCTGATTCCAGTCGTTGTCGAAGTTCAGTCAGTGATAATGACAATATGGTTGAAGCGCTTTTATATTTTTCCCGCAAAGCCGGGATACGGTCAGCATCGGGGGTCCAGATAATCTCGCCTTTTGACCAGTCCTCCGGGTAATAAAAAAGCAAAATATCCTTTATACCACTCTCCTGCAAGCGGGACATATTTTCCAGCACATGATTTATTTCTTCCTGTTCAAGCGGGAAAGCAGCCAGTTGCTCGAAGCCAAACTCTTCGTCTTTACTGACAATTAATCCCAGCTGGCTACCATTCAATAACACGACCGGAATGGGTTTACCAGAGATTTTATACCATTCCTTTCCAAACGTTCGGATCACCGAAATGGGAAAACGAAGGGTATTGATCACAACGGGACGGCCGGTATCATAAATTTTTTTTAAGCCTGTTTCAACGTCTTTATGAATAATGGTTAGCCCTTCGAATTCATGCACGGCGGTACCATCGAGGTCGGTAATCACCGCTCCCTTTTCGGAAAAAGCTGTTTTGATGAAGAATTCCTGTATAAGCTTAAGCTGCGAGCTGTTCAATGCCATACTTTCTAAAAGCAAAATCCCGGCCAGCGCACTGATTGCATAGCTGATAGTAGTAATTTAAAAAGAATGTAGA
>DASUMO010000306.1:0-3029 GCA_036277695.1 Chitinophagaceae bacterium | reverse complement strand
GTTTACGATAAAACCCAACCCGGACGATTCAGGTATTACCGGGCCCGTTACCAACTGGGTGATCTTTCTGCGCTGATGCGTACGAATATTTCAAAAAAGGTGAACCTTCTGTACGGACCCGTTTACCAGTTCTATTCATTCGATGCCGATGATAAATTCAACAAGGTCCGTTATATTACCAAAACCGCACTGAACGGTCTTGACCCGGCTACACTTTTTGAAAACCAGTCTTATTTCGGGGGTCGCTTTGCCTTGAATATTGATACCAGGAATAATATGGTGAATCCCCAGAAAGGGATTCTTTGGATCACTAATGTGCGCCATCTTTCGGGATTAAGTGATACTAAGTATAAGGTGACGCAATTGAATTCGGATTTCAGTTTTTATTTGCCATTGGTAAAAAATAAGCTTATCCTGGCGAATCGCTTTGGTGGTGGCCATAATTTCGGGGATTTCGAATTTTACCAGGCCCAGTATCTTGGCAGTGAGGATAACCTTCGGGGTTACCGTAAGTACAGGTTTGCCGGGCGCTCCAAGGTTTATAATAATGTCGAACTGCGCTGGGGGGTGGCCAATTTCAAAACCTATCTTTTCCCCGCTGCTTTTGGCCTGGTGGGATTTTATGATACGGGCCATGTATGGGATGATAGTGACAACAGTGATAAATGGGCCTCGGGATATGGCGGGGGTATTTGGTTCTCTCCCCTGAGCAGGATCGTGCTGACGGTTACTTATACAACTTCGGAGGAAGATAGTATGCCACTGGTCGGTTTTAGCTGGAGGTTCTGATCAGATAGGTGTATTTGTTCTTTTCCGGCAGCCAGGAAACAACACTGCCTGTACAACATCTGGTCGTACAGGCAGTGTTATTTATCCTTGTTTGATTTCCTTTGCTTATTTACCAATCAGTTGCTGCGTAGTGATATTGGATAACTCCACTTTTTGCTCGGCCGGTTTGGGGGCTGTTTCAAAATTCACATCTACCCGCAGTGCTTTCAGGCCTACCACACCCTGCAATTCTTCCAGGTCCAGTTGTTCCACGCCGGGTTTAATCAGCTTCTGGTTTTGCAGGAACTCGATATATTCCATGTATTCACTGGCATCCTTGGCCTGGGAATAAACAATCGCAACTTTACCGGGCTGGGTTAACCGCTCATTGGTATCCTTAATGCGAACCTTGTCAATCCGTTTCTTGATGATCTCATAGCGGATATTATAAGCCCCATCCACATCGAATTTCCTTTCTTCTGTCCGGAAACTGATGGAAAGCGGTATGCTATGCGCCAGGATCAGCTGGGTGGTTCTCAGCGGGTGGCTGAGCTCATTTTCCAGTTTGTGGGTAATGCGGGCTGCTTTGGCCAGCACGGTCAGCTGCCACATTTTCATATTGCGCAGGTAAAGTTCATCAAACTTCTTGCGCGGCGCAATAGACTGCCCCATATAAATATTGAACTCCAAACCATCGGTTACATAGCGTTCGAAATAATGCGGGTACACTTTTTGGGCTGCACCCTGTTCTTTGTCAATCATCCGGGCCAGTGTATCATTAATACGGGCAATGCTATCCTCGTACTCTTTCCGGTGATGGTATACCATGCCCAACTGGGGATCCAGCGAAGCAAAATATTTTTCGATTTCGTTCTTCAGCGAAGGCTGGGTGCTTTGCAGGTGATTGAAAATGGATACCACCTGGCCATGCAGGAAATCATGAATGCTGATCTCCTCATCTGATAAAAGCACGTCCGAAGCTGAAGCTATGTACTTGTCCAGTTTGAATTCGATCTCCTGTAATACCGGGAAAGGCATATCAGTCTGCGCCTTTTTTACCACTTTCCGCGCCATTTCCAGTTGCTCCAGCAGATCCAGCTGGATAGCATGCGAGCGCTCGGTTGAAGAATTCCGGATATCAATAGCACCATAAAGCGGGTATACTTCGGGGAAAGCGATCCGCTCAATCCTGGCATCTTCTTTTTGCTGGCTATTGACAATATAGTTCAGGGCAGCTTCGGTAAACTTCCATTCAACAGAAGGTTGTACTGCCGTGAATTTTTCCTTAATTACCCGGTCTATCTTATTATTCAGGTTTTCGGCACCTTTTTCCATGGCCAGGGTAAACAGGGGTATGGCCGGTTCCAGCCGTGCAATATGTGAGGCCTTTAATGTATCCGGCACTTCTGAAATGATCTCCAGTATGCCCAGTAAATCGCCATCTTGTTTTATCGGACAAATGATTACACTGCGGCCACCCTGCAGATAATAATATTCCAGGTATTCCACCTCCGACATCAGTTCCTCGTTGAGGGATTCAAACAATACAGGCTGGTCATTATCCCGGAATAACATTTTGCAACAGTCGCTCACTTCGTCTTTATCACGGTTACTGTTAAAATGTTTGAACAGCAAGCTGTGATTATTATGCAGGTCGGAATAGACATAGTGGCCGTTTACTTTCAAAAACGGTGTAATACCGACTTTCAGATCCTTGATACCGATCAGGCTCTGGATATATTCTTCCAGTTCCACGTAAGAAGAACCATCCGGAATTGAGTTCACATCCAAAAGCTTATTCTTGATCAGTGAGATCACTTCCTGTTCGGTTACATCATTGACACGGATGACCGAGATTCCTTCGAACTGGAATTTTTCCAGAGGTATCTCTTCCATCAGTTCAGTGATCGTCATGATCCGGTTGGAACGCTGGCAGATGATGCTTTCGGGCAATTTGGGCATTTCTCCCACCGGCTTCACGTCAATAAAGCGGGCATCGATCCGCAATTCCATATAACGGGTAAGACCGCTTACACGATCTTTATAGGGATGCACGGTGCGGGTATTATCAGGATGATTATAACCCAGGTATTTTTTCAGGATAAGTCCATATGCAAATTGCAGTTTCTCATAACTCAGCGTAGTACCCACCTGGTTATCCGGTACATTGATCAGATTGGTGCCCGGTTTCAACAGCATCGTTTTGAACAAAGGCGAGCTGTACACCGTTTCAAATTTGAATGGCAACGAAACCGCGTGGA
>DASUMO010000305.1:0-3040 GCA_036277695.1 Chitinophagaceae bacterium | reverse complement strand
TGGGTAAATTGGTTTCAGAATCCGGGGCTGCTCAAAAGATCGCTACCGTTTTGACGCGGTTCTTTGGCAAAAAACATCTCCAGTGGGCCATGATGGTGACCGGTTTTATTGTAGGGATACCATTATTTTATAATGTCGGTTTTGTTCTGTTGATTCCCTTGTTGTTTTCGGTAGTCTCTCAGGCAAAAGTTCCTTTATTATACACAGGTTTGCCCATGCTGGCGGCACTATCAGTTACACATGGTTTCCTGCCACCGCATCCCTCACCCACCGCACTGGTAGCCCAATTCAATGCCAATCTTGGTTTAACGCTTTTATATGGATTAGTGATTGCGATCCCGGCAATCCTTATAGCGGGCCCCCTGTTTGCGCAAACAACCCGGCACATACAAGCGGCTCCCCTGCACACATTTCAACCCCGCACGGTACCTGAACATCTATTGCCCGGTACAGCTAACAGTTTCTTGTCTTCTTTATTACCGGTAATCCTGTTGGCTCTTTCTACCCTGCTTCCCCTTTTTGAAGTAAAAAATGAAGCGGTAAATAAATTATTTCTTTTCCTGGGAGACCCCGTTATCGTTATGTTGCTATCATTATTAATCGCGACATATACCCTGGGTATTACTACCAGGATCCCTCTGCGCAAGATCATGGAGCAATATGGAGAAGCAGTGAAAGATGTGGCCCTGATATTACTCATTGTAGCCGGGGCCGGAGCATTGAAGCAGGTATTTACAGACAGTGGTGTCAGTAACGAGATTGCTTCGCTTTTTAGTCAAATGCCGGTTCACCCGCTGGTATTGGGCTGGCTGATTGCAGCCATTATCAGGGTATGCGTGGGTTCGGCTACCGTAGCCGGCCTTACAACGGCCGGTATTATTGCACCTATAATGGCCAGCACAAATGTTGATCCCAACCTGATGGTATTATCTATTGGCGCGGGAAGCCTGATGTTCTCGCATGTAAATGATGCGGGCTTCTGGTTGTGTAAGGAATATTTTAACCTGAGTATTAAAGATACAATCCGTACCTGGTCGGTCATGGAAACAATCGTGGCCATTACCGGACTGGCCGGGGTCATGTTATTGAACTTAATAATCTGATAAATATGGAAAATAAAAACATGGAAGTAAAACTAAAAGAACTGGGATTGGAATTACCGCTTCTCCCCACTTCAAAAGGCATTTATAAAAGATGCCTGGTTGATGGAAAACATTTATACCTCTCAGGACATGTATCGGTAAATCCCGATGGTTCGCTAATTACAGGTAAATTGGGGAAAGACCTGGATGAAGAGCAGGGTAAAATAGCAGCCCGGCAATGCGGGTTGGCCATGCTGGCAACTATCCGTGAGCATTTTGGCGGGCTCGATAAAATAAAACGGGTGATTAAATTACTCGGAATGGTCAATGCAATAGCGGATTATGATAAACATCCGGTTGTGATCAATGGCTGCAGTGAGTTGTTTGCACAGCTATTGGGTGAAGAGAACGGGATTGGCGTTCGCAGTGCCGTGGGGATGGGATCATTACCGGGCAACGTGGCAGTGGAGATCGAAGCCTTATTTGAAATTTATTAAGCCCTTACGATGAGCATTCAAAATCCGGCCGCTCCCTGGTATTATATCAGCAATGTCATGGACATTGATTCTCCCGCACTGGCAGTATTCCCGGAGCGGGTCCAACAAAATATTCTCTGGGCGATTCAAATGACCGGCACGCCGGAGCGACTGAGACCCCATGTTAAAACACACAAATCAATGGAGCCTGCTAAACTCATGATGCAGGCCGGGATCACGAAGTTCAAATGCGCCACGATTGCAGAAACCGAAATGCTGGCCCAATGCGGGGCTCAAGATGTGTTGCTTGCCTACCAGGCCCTGGGACCTAAACTGGCCAGGTTTATTGCACTGGTGAAAAAATATCCCGGCACAGCATTTTCCTGTCTTTGTGACAATATCTCCGCTGCTCAGGAACAGGCAAAAGCTTTTATGATGGCCCGACTCACTATACCCGTTTTTATTGATTTGAATGTCGGCATGAACCGAACCGGAATTGAACCCGGTTTACCTGCCATTGCATTAGCGGAGTTCATTACAGGAGCTAAGGGAATCAGGTTGGAGGGATTGCATGCCTACGACGGTCACCTGCGCGATAATGATTTTGAAACCCGGAAACAAAAATGTGACGCGGCATTTAGCCTTATTGAAGAATTCAAAACAGACCTGGCTGGCAAAGGAATCAGTATAAATAAAATTATTGCCGGGGGTTCACCCACATTTTCTATTCATTGCTATAGGCAATCGATAGAATGCAGCCCCGGCACCTTTGTATATTGGGATAAAGGCTATGCGGATCTTTGTCCTGAACAACCTTTTCTGCCTGCTGCAATTTTAATAAGCCGAATCATTTCCTTTCCACAAATGGGCAGGATTTGCCTGGACCTCGGACATAAATCTGTAGCCGCTGAAAATGATATCAGCCGCCGTGTATTTTTTCCGCAAGCTCCCCATTTCAAATTTGTAAGCCAGAGTGAAGAGCACCTGGTGGTCGAAGCTGGTGATAACCATGATTACCGCGTAGGCGATGTTTTATATGGGTTGCCTTATCATATTTGCCCCACTGTTGCCCTTTATGAAAAAGTGTATACGGTAGAAGAGGGGAAGGTTTCCGGAGAATGGAGAACGATCGCCCGTGACAGGAAAATCACTATTTGAATCACTTGCCATTCGTTCGATAAATTAAATCACGATGTTCATAATTGACGGTCACCTGGATCTTGCCATGAATGCTATGGAATGGAACAGGGATCTTCGTCAGTCGATTGCTGCGATCAGGGCCCGTGAACAGGGAATGAAGGATAAACCCGATCGGGGCCGGGCAATGGTTTGTTTACCCGAATTAAGAAAAGGGAATATCGGCCTGGTTGTGGCCACGCAGATTGCCCGTTATGTGGAGAACGGCAACCCTTTGCCGGGATGGAATTCACCTGAACAGGCCTGGGCCCAAACACAAGCTCAGCAGGCATGGTATAAAACCAT
>DASUMO010000304.1:0-4441 GCA_036277695.1 Chitinophagaceae bacterium | reverse complement strand
GCTGAAACGATAGCGTCTACATCAACTTTATCTTTTTCCCCGATTATACAAAGCAGATCGTTGACCTGGATCGTTTCGCCTTTTTCCGCACCTATATATAATAATGAACCGTTCTTATAACTTTCCAGTTCCATGGTGGCTTTATCCGTTTCGATCTCGGCCAGTAATTCGCCTTTTTTTACTGGATCACCGATTTTTTTATGCCAGGCTGCAATCACACCTGCTTCCATGGTATCGCTAAGGCGCGGCATCAATACAACTTCCTCCAATTTAGATATATCCACTGCCACTGCGTCTTGCTTTTTTTCTGCTTTGGGAGCAGGAGCTTTTTTCTCTTCTTTCTTTTCTTCTTTTTTCTCCTCCTTTTTTTCTGTTTTCGCGGGGGCGGCTGCAGATTTCCCAACCAATCCGGAAATATCTTCACCGGCCTGGCCAACAATTGCCAGCAAATCATCCACCTGTAGTTTTCCGCCTTTATCGGTACCTATATGAAGTAAGACTCCGTCCTTATAGCTTTCCAGCTCCATGGTTGCCTTATCCGTTTCAATTTCTGCAAGCAGGTCGCCTTTTTTTACAGGATCCCCCACTTTTTTATGCCAGGCGGCTATGACACCTTCGGTCATGGTATCACTTAAACGGGGCATCAATATCTTTTCTGCCATTAGCCTTTGAATTTTGGCCGAAATTAAGGCAAATTGGTGAACGGCGCATCCAGGAAAATCGGCATTGGCAAGGGGGAGGCACGACTCTAAGTCAAATCCCGGAGCTTAATAATCAAGATCCAGCTTCAGCCTATCTTTCAATTCCCGGACAAGGGGGTATTGTTCCGTCATTTTCTGGAATTGTTCTTTTGCGGTCAGGACCGTTTCGACAGCTGGTCTTTCCTGGGTTTTTTCTTCCACCACCACATTGAATTGCAGTAAGCGGTTCTGTAAATGTTGCTGGAGGTACTGGAACAGTTTATTTCTTTCCTGCTCGATAAATTTCTGTTCAATATTATTGGCAGTAACCGCTTCAAAAGAATTTTCGTCCCTGATTCGCAGCAAGGCCAACTCAAATGGCTGCGCGGCCGGGTTCCTGTTTTCTTTTAATAAGCGGGTATAGGCGGTCCAGGCGTTTTGTAAAGTTTCGGGGCTAAGCGGCTGATAAGTAGTTTCAGCCTGGTTATTCCCATTGCTTTTGTATTGCTTCCGGATTTTATCCAGTGCGGAAATTTTGTTAGCGGTTGCTGGTTCCGGGCTTTTTACTTCAGTTACTGGCTTTGAACTTGGGGTTACCAGGGAAGTATCAGCAGGTTTTATTCCAGGACTTGGTGTTTCGATAGATAGCCTGGCTTCCGGAACGGGTTTTAACGCAGTCGATTTTTGTTCCAGTGGAATAATTTGCCGGAAGGCAAGTGGTTTTGCCCGTTCAATCAGTTTTTTTTTATGAATACCGGAAGTATCCGCAGTGAGTTCAAGGGCCTGGTTGAGGTAACAGAGTTTGATGATGGCCAGTTCAACATGCAGTCGTTTATTACGGGCTGCTTTATAGTTGATCTCGGCTTCATTTAAAATATTCAATGCACTGACCAGGAATGCAGCCCCTGTATTTTTAGCAGCTGCCATGTATTTATCTTTAAAATCTTCCACAACTTCCAGCAAAGCCGCCACTTTTTCGTCTTTACAAACCAGCAGGTTTCGGATGAACTCGGCAAAACCGTTGAGGACCAGGTCGCCTTCAAAACCTTTGCGGTTGATATCGTCGTATAATAAAAGGGCCCCGGCCAGGTCCTGTTGTTGCATGCAGTCCAGCAAGCGGAAATAATAATCCGCATCGAGGATATTCAGGTGTTCGAGTGTATTGGCATAGGTTAATTCGCCATTGGTGAAGCTGACGATCTTATCGAGTATGCTCAATGCATCGCGCATGCAGCCCTCACTTTTCTGGGCGATCACCTGCAGGGCCGCTTTTTCGGCTTTGATCTCTTCTTTTACTGCGATCTCCTGCAAATGTTCAACGGTATCATTGAGGGTGATCCGTTTGAAATCGAAGATTTGGCAACGGCTCAGGATGGTCGGCAGTATTTTATGTTTTTCCGTGGTGGCCAAAATGAAAATGGCGAAAGGAGGCGGCTCTTCCAGTGTTTTCAAAAAAGCATTAAAGGCCGAGGAGCTAAGCATATGGACCTCATCAATGATATAGACCTTATACCTGCCGGCCTGTGGTGCAAAACGCACCTGTTCGACCAGCGTTCGGATATCGTCCACCGAGTTATTGCTGGCAGCATCCAGTTCATGAATATTGAGTGAAGTGCCTTCATTAAAGGAAATACAGGAATTACAGGTATTACAGGCTTCGCCGTCTTTGCTGCGGTTCTCGCAATTGATGGTCTTGGCCAGGATCCTGGCACAGGTTGTTTTACCTACGCCTCTTGGCCCGCAAAACAAAAAAGCATGCGCCAACTGGTCATTTTTGATGGCGTTTTTCAGGGTGGTGGTAATATGCGATTGACCCACCACTGTGTTAAACAGCTGTGGCCTGTATTTCCGGGCTGAGACGATGAATTTTTCCATGCAACTATTCTGCGCGTTCACTTCAGGTTAGACAGCAAATGTAAGGATTCGGGAAATCTTTATCTTTTGCGGTTAAAATTGACGGTTCTACACCATATATATAGTACAATTAGTGCAATACCGGGTGCGGCTTAAATTCCCGGGTCCTGTCAAACAAATAACGATAAGTGGTAAGTATACGGCTGCGGTAGGTACCCAGGTTCTCGGCTACATTGATCATTTTAGGATTGAACTCACCGATCCACTGCATCTCATAATTATCATAAAGTTTTTGACCCTGGATTACCTTGGCGCCTTCCACGATCAGGTAACTGTCCACCCCCTTGCCCTGCCATTCGGGCACTATTCCAAATACCAACCCTACAAACTTATCACAACGCCGGGTTTTTTTAATCCAGAGAAATTTCAATTTATGGAAGAGGCTGAATTTACCATGCAGGTGTCTGAACCACTGGTTCAGGTCGGGCAGGTTGATCCAGATGCCGATCGGTTCATTCTTATAGTAAATAAACCAACTGATCTTTTCATCCATGACCGGTTTCATGGACTGGAACATTTTCAACACTACTTTTTTATCCAGTTGTTTCAATCCCCCGTGCCCGGCCCATGCTTTATTGTATACAATTGTAAAATCATCCGCGAATTTTTCAAGCTGGTTCTTTTTAATATGCGAAGAAGAAAAATTGGGATCCTTCGCGCAATCGGCATGGCGGTCATAGAATTTTTTCAAGATCGGATCGGGTACATGAAGGGCAAAGCATACCTGGTTGAAATAATTCTTAAAACCATAGGATTCGAATAATTGCTGGTAATAGGGAGGATTGTAATTAAGGCAATAGATCGGGGGTTCGAAGCCTTTTACCAGCAAGCCCCACCAGCGATCGCGTTCACCAAAATTGACCGGGCCGTCCATGGCCTGCATACCCTTTTGCACCAACCAGTGTCTGGCTACATCAAATAACATATCGGCAGCAGCCTGGTCATTGATGCTTTCAAAAAAACCAATGCCACCTACCGGGAATTCATCGCCCTTGTTCTTATATTTTTTATTGACAAAAGCTGCGATACGACCGATCAGTTTCCCGTTTTTATCTTTCAGGATCCAGCGTATCACTTCGCCGTGACGGAATGTTTTGTTCTTTTTGGGATCAAACACTTCGTGGATGTCTTTTTCCAGTGGCCGGATATAATTGGGATCACCCTGGTTGATCAGCACATTCACCTGTATAAAATCAGCTGCGTCTTTTGTGGTCCTTACTTCGGTAAGCTGCATAGGAAAGTTTCAATCCAGCAAATGTAGGGACAAAACCCACATGCCAGCCTTCCTGCTTTTCATTGATCCGTCGATCACCTGAACATTTTCCCGGCCAGTTTGCGGTCATGATCATAAATATCTTCCCTGAAATTCAACCGGCCAACTTCATCTACCCAAGCGGTGTAATAGGTGATAATTACGGGAATGGGATTTGTCACTTTTACAAATTTCTCTTCCCCGCTATTCATCGCTTCGCTGATTCGTTCCGGCGTCCATTCAGGCTGGTTACGCAAAACATAATTGGCCATTTTCTCCGGTTCTTTCAGGCGGATGCAACCGTGGCTGAAAGCCCTTTTATCTTTTTCGAACAAACTCTTGGAAGGCGTATCATGAAAATAGATATTGAAACTATTGGGGAATAAAAATTTTACCCGCCCCAATGCATTTCCAGCTCCCGGTTTCTGGCGAATCGTGGGAAGATCGCCTTCCTGGCTTACTACTTCCATATTCTGGGAAGCCAGGTAGTTAGGGTTTCTCTCTATAGCCGGCAGAATTTCATTCCTTACAATACTGGGTGGCACATTCCAATGCGGACTGAACACAACCTGGTTCAGGTCCCCGTTAAACATCA
>DASUMO010000303.1:0-2087 GCA_036277695.1 Chitinophagaceae bacterium | reverse complement strand
CTGGTGATGTGGGGTTACCTGGACAACCTGACCGGCAGTATGCGCAACTCCATCATTGCGCTCGGCATATGGTTTACCATCGGGTTGTTTCTTTTAATATGGGTGCAGAAAATTAAATCAATCCCTCAAACTGTTTAACTATGAAAAAAAACGATTCGCCTATAGTCATTCCACCCGAAGGAGAACGACCCGATCTTATACTGGAGCAGATCAAAAAAATGCAGCAGGAAGATATTGCCTGGGAAAAAGGAAAGGTATGGAGCCTGGTTTATTATGCAGGCGAAGAACACGATCAACTCCTGAAAGCAGCTACCAACGCCTTGTTCAGCAGCAACTATCTCAACCCCCTGGCCTTTAAAAGCCTGCACAAAATGGAACAGGAAGTGGTGCACATGACCATCAATATGCTGCACGGAAATGAAAAAGCGGTAGGCGTGATGACGAGCGGCGGAACGGAAAGTATTCTTTTGGCAATGTTTTGTTACAGGCAAAGGGCCAGGAAACTGCATCCTCGTATTAAGAAACCTGAAATAATTGCACCGGCAACCATACATCCTGCCTTTGATAAAGCTGCAGAAATGTTTGGCCTGCAGTTACGCAAAACAGCGGTAGATGAAAACAGGAGCGCCATACCCGAAGTGATGGAAAAATTCATCAATGAAAATACCATTCTCCTTATTGCGTCGGCGCCTAGTTATCCGAATGGTGTATTGGACCCTATTGAAGCCATCGCCGGAATAGCCACCCGTCATCATCTTCCTTTTCATGTGGATGCCTGCATTGGCGGGTTTATGTTGCCATGGGTAGAAAAGTTAGGGTATGAGTTACCGATTTGGGATTTCAGGGTGCCGGGTGTTTGTTCTGTTTCTGCCGATGTTCACAAATTTGGTTTTGGAGCCAAAGGCGCCTCGGTTCTCTCCTATAAAAGTATGGACTACATGCTTCACCAGTTTATGGTAACCACCGATTTCCCAGGCGGTATTTATATTTCTCCCACACTGATGGGTACCCGGCCCGGTGGTGCCATTGCTTCGGCCTGGGCCGGGATGAAACACCTGGGTGAAAATGGATACCTCTCCATAGCCAGAAAGCTCATGGAGGGTGCACAAAAGCTTCGCAGCAGTCTCGAAGCTATTCCCCGGATCAGCGTCGTGGGCAAGCCCTGCATGAACATTGTTTCCTATACTACAAAAGATAACAAACCGGATATTTTCGTGATTGCCGACCAGATGGAGGATAAAGGTTGGATGATGGATCGCCAGCAGTTCCCCGATTGCATTCACCTTACCGTGTTGCCTACCAATGTGGATGTTATTGATCACTACTTAAATGACTTAAAAGAAGCCGTTGCCTATGCTGCTGAGCACCGCGAAGCCAGCGCCAAAGGCAATGCCGCCATTTACGGATTGATGGCCCGGATTCCCTTTAGGGGCATGGTAGAAAAGTCGGTCAAGAAGATCATGCAGGATATGTACGGGGTATCGGAAGAACAGGAAGTCAGTGTCAGAAACCAAGCTGGTCATACCATTACCCAAAACCCGCCCTGGATGGGAAGGATCAGCCGCTTTCTTTCAGCCTGGAAAAGATGGAAACGGTTTTTTCGGTTTAAGGGAAAGTGACTAAAAGATGGAAGTTGAATACAGTCCTAAATTTGATGGAATCTGGAGGTCGGTTTAACGGTAGTTGAACAGTTGTTGAACAGTGGTTGAAAGTTGTTGTGTGAAATATTGCATTCTACCACTGGTTTACTCTTCATACCTCCCCTTAGGGGAGTCAGACTGTTCGATAGAGTTCATCTTCTGGGGGCCAGCCTCACCCTCGGCCCGGCCTCTCTCCTTTGGAGAAGGGAGTTGAATACATGCTTAAATACGGAAGAGATTAAGGGAAGGACTACATGGATCAGCGATCATCTGCGGGATCTGCGAGAAACAACTATGGTAGTTTTATTAGCTCATGGCTCAAAGCTCGTAGCTCAAGGCTCATCTAAAGACTGGGTGATCAAATTACAGTCAATGATCTGACCAGCATCATAGTTTCCAATGAATACCTGCAATAACTTGATCTTATGAAAGCAAGTGAATATTCGG
>DASUMO010000302.1:0-3245 GCA_036277695.1 Chitinophagaceae bacterium | reverse complement strand
ATAAGTCTTTTCGCCCAGGATATAACAGGTATCTGGAAAGGTTATTTTATTTCTGACGGGGGCCAGTATTATAAACTGGAATTTCAAATTGCCAATAACGCAGGCTATGCAACTACCGGTGTATCCTATTCCTACCTGGATGTACGGTTTTATGGAAAAGCTACCATGACCGGGAACTATTTAAAAGGTTCCAAAAAACTAAGGATTAAAGAAGTCCGGACGGTAGAGGTAAAAAGCCTGTTGGGTGGAATTACCTGCATTATGAATTACGAATTGTATTATTCCCGGTCAGGGAATGAAGAATTCCTGGAAGGCACTTACCTGGGCCGGAATGAGCATCCTTTATCCGTAGACACTTCTTATTGGGGTGACTGCGGCGGGGGCAAAGTTTCTTTGCGCAGGGTAACAACTTCTGATTTTTATGTAGAACCGTTTTTAAGAAAAAAAGGCTCTTCCTCGCCTGTCACAAAAACGCCCTCCACTACCCCCAAAACCAATCCCCCGGCAACGACTAAAAAAACACCTGCCGTAACAAAACCAACTACCCGGCAACCGGTAACCACCAAGCCTCAGGCCAAGCCTCCTATTGTAAAGAAACCCGTCACCAAACCAACAGATAATACCCCTGTTACCCGGTCCAGCACAGATACCAGTAAAAAAGTTCTCCCGCCGGCTATTGTAAAAAAAGCCCCGGATGTCCCCGTTGCTACGCCCAATGCATTAAAATCACGTACCAATGAATTGGTAAAATCACTGGTAGTGCATGATGAAAATGTAACGGTCAAGCTTTATGATAATGGGGAAATAGATGATGATACTATTTCAGTATACCTGGATAAGAAACTGGTACTTTCCGCTAAACGCCTGACTGCAGCCCCGCTGATTATAAAATTGAAAATGGACGAAGACAATTCAGTTCATGAGCTGGTCATGGTGGCAGAGAACCTGGGCCGCATACCCCCGAATACTTCACTCATGATCGTAGAATCGGGAGAGCAACGTTTTGACGTCCGGATCACGTCTACAGAGCAAAAGAATGCCGTTGTTCGATTCCGGTACGAAAAATCAAAATAGCCACTAACCGTTTCTGTAATTTTTCAACGGCGAAACTTATTTTCCTCTATTTTCAGCTTTCATGCGACAATTCAGCCTGTTACTGATATTAATGCCCAGCCTGATGACTGTAGCTGCCCAGGATATCAATGGTATCTGGAAAGGCAAACTGGTTATGGCACCAGGGGGTTGTTTCCCGGTTTATAATATAGAACTGCAGATAAAAAACAGCGGGACTACCATCACTGGTTCTGCTTATCATTTTTCCGATTCTGCCAATTATGTCAGGGAAAATTTCCAGGGCATCTATAAAAAGGACAGTAACCTGATTTCGATACAGGAAAACGGCATCATTACTTTCCGGATCAAGGAGGACTGTGTGCCCTGTGTAAAGAATTATTCGCTCAGTTATCACCGGGGCAGTCAAAACGTGACCGAAGAGCAATTACGGGGGACCTGGACAGGTAAAGCCACTGATGGTAAAACACCCTGCGAACCCGGGACGATTGTTCTTACACGTATCATACGTTCCACCTTTGCTGCGAACCTGCCTAAAACCCTAACGGAACGTAAGGCTGAGCTGGTGAGAGAGATCAAAGTGGATTCCGGGAATATCCGGCTGGATTTTTATGATAATGGCATTGTAGACGGGGATACGATATCAGTCTATGTAAATGACATGCCAACAGTTTCCCGTAAAATCCTTTCGGCCAAACCGGTGAGCACGTCTGTGCGGGTGGACCAACAGCGTCCCATACAGGAAGTAATCATGGTGGGTGAAAATATGGGAACTATTCCTCCCAATACCGCGCTGATGATAATTAATGCCGGGGATAAACGTTACCAGCTTTATCTTACCTCTGATGATAAGAAGAATGCAATGGTCAGGTTTGTGTATGAAAGGCCCCTGGCAAAAGCTAATAACCCCTAAATCGTTCCTGTTACAAGACTATAAAAAAAGCCGTCTTCCTGCAAAGAAAAACGGCTTTTCATTTTAGCTTTTTAGAAACGTTGCTGCGCGGTTTTTGCTTTCCTGCGGATATTCCAGAGGTCAGCTATTCCAAAAGATGGTTTACGACCAGGGGGCAATTGAATGTCCTTTGCCACGGTTTCTTTTACTTCTTTTACCAGGGTTTTAAATACTTCCGGTTCCATCCGGACAATGGATGGCATCACATCATTCTTCATGATATATTTCCTTTTTAATTGTTACTAAATCATCAATGAGCCGGGGGAGAAAACACTCAAGAATCGTTAGAAGAAAGTGTTGAATTTATCTGCCTTTGTAAGTAATATACTACTGCTCTAATTGATGTTGCAAATGTACGGAATTCGACCCGAAGTTTGTAATGTTTATTGCGAATTTGGTGATTTTAGTGTGTGCATGACCGGGGTTAAAGATTTACGAATAGGAATTAAAAAAGCCCCTGCGAAAGGGGCTGTAATAAAGAAATTCTTACTTGTTATAAATTTGTTACCATTATTTCACTTCTTCGTAAGGCACATCGGTTACATTATCGCTGGCTGCAGCACCAGAAGTTTGACCTCCGCCATCTGGGCCGGGTTGTTGTTCAGCGCCCTGTGCACCAGATTTATATATATCCTCACTGGCTGCCGTCCAGGCTGCATTCAATTCGGCCGAAGCCGTATCAATGGCAGCAAGATCCTGTCCTTTATGCGCCTGTTTTAATTTTTCAGCGGCTGCTTCAATATTGGCTTTTTTATCAGCCGGAATTTTATCGCCGTATTCCTTCAATTGTTTTTCTGTCTGGAACACCAGGCTGTCAGCAGCGTTGAGTTTGTCTACTTTTTCTCTTTCAGCCTTATCTGTCGCTTCATTCGCCTTGGCTTCCGCCTTCATTCTCTCCACTTCGTCCTTATTCAAACCACTGCCGGCTTCGATATGAATTTTTTGTTCTTTTCCTGTGCCCTTGTCCTTAGCCGTTACATGAAGGATCCCATTGGCGTCGATGTCAAAAGTGACTTCAATCTGCGGTACACCTCTCGGAGCCGGCGGAATACCATCCAGGTTAAACATACCCAGGCTCTTGTTGTCTTTTGACATGGAGCGTTCACCCTGTAACACATGAATCTGCACTCCGGGTTGGTTATCACTGGCAGTAGAGAACACTTCTGATTTTTTCGTTGGGATCGTGGTGTTGCTGTCGATCAGTCTTGTCATAACCCCACCC
>DASUMO010000301.1:0-5546 GCA_036277695.1 Chitinophagaceae bacterium | reverse complement strand
TCAATATCCCCTCACATTCTTTCCCTCCATATAGTTCATGAAGGCTTTATTCACCACCTTATTACCGCCGGGAGTGGGATAATTTCCGGTAAAATACCAGTCGCCCAGGTTATTGGGGCAGGCTTTATGCAGATCTTCGATCCGCTGGAAAATAACATGGATCGGGATATCCAACCCGGGAGGCGTGATCAGTTCGGCGATCTTGGCGGAAATTTCTTCTGCACTGAATTGTTTATACAATTGCTTAACCACGTTTTCCATATGCAGCTTATTATTCCGCTGAAGTTCCTTGCATTTTTCCAGTAATTCTTTCAGGCAATCGGCCTTGCCTCTTTCCTTCATCAATTCCACTGCCGCATTGAATGCAATAAAATCACCCATTTTACTCATATCAATACCATAACAATCGGGATAGCGTATCTGCGGGGAAGAAGAGACGATGACGATTTTTTTTGGTTTAAGCCGGGCCAGCATCCGGATTATACTTTCTTTGAGTGTAGTACCGCGCACAATGGAGTCATCAATCACCACCAGGGTATCTTGTTGGGGACGCACGGTGCCATAAGTAATATCATATACGTGCTGTACCATTTCATTACGGCCTGCGTCTTCCGTAATAAATGTCCGCATCTTCACATCTTTGATCGCAATCTTTTCAACCCGGATCCGGCGGTTGATCATCTCGGATAGTTTCTCGGCATCATAATCTTTCCCCCAGCTAAGTATACGTTCAATCTTCACCCTGTTCAGGTAATCTTCCATGCCCTTAAGCATTCCATAAAACGCGGTTTCGGCGGTATTCGGGATAAAAGAAAAAATGGTATTCTTTAAATCATGATCAATGGCATCAAGGACAAGTTCGCTGAGATGATAACCCAGGGCATTCCTTTCGCGGTAGATCTTTTCATCACTGCCCCTTGAAAAATAGATTCTTTCAAAACTGCAGGCCCTGCGCTCTTTTGGTTCCAGGATCTGGGCAATCTCAATTTCTCCTTTTTCATCAACTATCAATGCCTGTCCCGGCATCAGTTCCTTGACTTCATTTTCCCCCACATTAAAAGTGGTCCGGATAGCAGCCCGTTCAGAAGCGGCAACCACTACCTCATCGTTTATATAATAATAGGAAGGCCTTATACCATGGGCATCGCGAAAAACAAAACCGATCCCGTTGCCGGTAAAACCACCCACATGAAAACCGCCATCGATCAGTGGTAATGTTTTTTTCAATACTTTCTTAATATCCAGTTTGCCGGGTGAAATTTCATCTTCGCGGCAAAGAAAGGTATGCATCAGTTCAATCAGGGCTGCCAGGTCGGAGAAACGGATTGTAGGATGCGGTTCTTTCCCCACCAGGGTAAATAACTCATCCGAGTTAACGATATTGAAATTACCCGCCAGGGCCAGGTTACGGGAAGGAATGGTATCCCGATTGATAAAGGGGTGGCAATATTCCAGTTTATTTTTCCCCTGCGTGCCATAACGAAGATGCCCCAGTAACAATTCTCCCAGGAATTTTACATGACCTTTCATCAGCCCGGGATGATTACGGATATTGGGATGATACTGTTCCAATTCTGTGATCTCCTTGCCAATTTGCTGGAAAATATCTGAAATGGCCTGGGGGGCATTGCTGCGGATCCGGTCCATAAAAGGATAACCCGGTTCTACGTTCAGCTTTACAGCCGCCAGGCCTGCACCATCCTGTCCGCGGTTATGCTGTTTTTCCATCAGCAGGTAGAGCTTGTTGAGTCCCCACATAACACTGCCGTACTGCTGGTGATAGTAGGAGAAGGATTTCCTTAACCGGATAAATGCCAAACCACATTCGTGCTTGATCGGGTCGCTCATGTAGGCCGCCTTTGTTTGAGAAGCCGCAAAGGTAAGGCTTATCGTGGAGAATAGCAGGAGTCTGTTTAGAGAGAGTTGAACATGGTTGGATGGTGGTTGAACAGTTGTAACTAAAAAACAATTGATAGTCTTGATAGACTATAGTTCAACTATCGTTCAACAACTGTTAAACCCTTCAAAGATTCAACCTCTCACGCATCAAAATCCCTTCTCATCCGTCGTATTATATTTCTTTAAAATGGGGCATTCGCCCGCGGAGATATTGTCGACCATTACATAATAAGTGGGGATCATGGACCTTAGCCATTTATCCAGGGCCTTGGATTTTTTTTCTTCCAGCGCATATTGGGAAATACGGCTGTAATCATCGCGCATATTCATGCGGTGAGGTTCGGAACGGGATTTCAGGTAAATGACGCGAACTCCTTTTTTACCTTCTTCCGAAGTAAATGGAACGGGCTGCGAGTAATCGCCCACCTGCATTTTACTGATAGTCGCCACCATTTCCTTATCCAGCTGATCTATACGCACATAGGTAGATCCTTCCCGATTGGTGATAAGCGGACCCAGGAACTTCGCCGTTTCATCTTCACTGTATTTGGAAGCCGCTTCATTAAAACTTATGGTGCCGGCAATGATGCGGGCCCGGACAGAATCCAGTTTGGCAATTGCCTTTTTGATCTCATCATCCGTTACGGGAGGTACGCGAAGAATATGACGAACAATGGCCACATCGCCGTTTCGCTGTTCCAGCGTTATCAGGTGATAGCCAAATTTCGACTTTACCGGTGCTGATATCTCACCTTCTTTCAACCGGAAAGCGGTTGACATAAATACAGGGTCCCAGGTTTTTTCATTCCGGTTGATCTCGTAAAGGCCACCTCTTTCCTTGCTGCCCGGGTCTTCGGAGATTTTCATCGCCAGCTGGGAAAACGTGGTGACCTTGGTTTCAATCTGCTTCCGGTAGCTATTCATCTCGCTGATGATATACTGTTCAATATCGCGGGAAGCTTTGGGATATAATACAATTTGACCAATCTCCAGTTCTGACTCATAAAACGGGAGGCTGTCCTTTGGAATTCTGTCAAACCAGGCTTTTGCTTCAACCGGCGTGATCCGGACATTCTCAACAATCTTGCGCTGCATCGCTTCAGCCAGTTTTCTTTCCTTAACGGATTCCCTTGCATCATCCTTGATCTGGTACACGGTTTTTCCCGCCATTTCTTCCAATGCATCCTGGGTACCTACCTGGTTGATAAAATATCGTATCCGCTGGTCCAGCTCTGCTTCCACTTCTTCTTCTGTTACAGGCAAGGAATCTTTCTCCGCCTGCAGCATCAGGACTTTCGAGATCAGGGCTTGCTGGGTTAGCAGGCATTCGGCGCTATCCGGTAAATTGGTTCCCTGGCGCTGCATATCCAGGATGGAATTGGTGATATCTGATTTCAGGATGATCCGGTCGCCCACAATGGCAACGATCTTATCAGCCACGGCTTTTTTAGGCTGGGCCTGGGCTAGTGTTACAAGACCGAAAAACAGGAAAAAGAATGCTGCAGGTTTCTGAGTGTAAAGCATGATTTCAAAAGTAAAATCCTATTAGGACTAACCGGCCATACCGGTGCTATTTAACAAAAGTTTTGATGAAGGCAATGGCCTTTCCCCGACTCCTCTCCCAAGGAAAAGGAGCAAGTCTCTTCTTGTGCCTTGTGCCTGCCGGCAGGCTGGCTTGTACCTTCAACTAGAGTGTTCGTTTAACTTCCTCTTCCTCATAGGCCTCCACGATATCACCCACCTTAACATCGCTATAGTTTTTGATCGTAAGACCACATTCCATACCGGTATTCACTTCCTTCACATCATCTTTGAAGCGTTTGAGGGAGGCCAGTTCGGCAACCGCACCTTCCCCGATAGGGTATACTACGATACCATCGCGGATCAGGCGGATCTTGGAGTCGCGTTTGATTTTTCCTTCTTTTACATAGCAACCTGCTACCGTTGCTTTATCAAAACGGAATACTTCGCGGACTTCCACATTGGCCACGATCTTCTCCTGCATCTTGGGCTCCAGCATCCCTTCCATCGCACTGCGGATCTCATCAATTGCTGTATAAATGATCGAATACAGTTTGATCTCCACACCTTCGTTTTCCGCCAACTTATTGGCCTGGCTGGAAGGACGGACATTAAATCCAATGATCACCGCATCAGAAGCTGTGGCCAATACCACATCGCTTTCTGAAATCTGTCCTACACCTTTCAGGATTACCCTGACAGCTATTTCTTCGGTTGAAAGTTTCTGTAATGAGTCGCTCAGGGCTTCTACTGATCCATCCACGTCACCTTTGATGATCACATTCAGTTCTTTGAAATTTCCAAGCGCCAGGCGACGGCCGATCTCATCGAGTGTAATATGTTTCTTGGCCCGAATGCCCTGTTCTCTTAATATCTGGGCCCGCCTGTTGGCAATTTCCTTGGCTTCCGACTCATCCTCGTACACTTTGAATTTCTCACCAGCCTGGGGTGCCCCGTTCAATCCCAGGATAACCGCAGGAGCAGAAGGACCTGCATCATCTTCCCGCTTATTCCTTTCATTGAACATGGCCTTTACACGACCATAATGCTGGCCGCTCACCACCAGGTCTCCGGCATGGAGGGTACCGTTTTCCACCAACACGGTGGCAACATAACCCCGACCCTTATCCAGTGAAGCTTCAATGATAGTTCCCGTTGCTTCGCGATCCGGGTTGGCTTTAAGGTCAAGCAACTCGGCTTCCAATAATATTTTTTCCAGCAGCTTGTCTACATTCAATCCTTTTTTCGCGGCAATTTCCTGGCTTTGGTATTTACCACCCCATTCTTCTACGAGCAAATTCATTTGTGAAAGTTGTTCGTAGATCTTTTGCGGATTGGCACCGTCCTTATCAATCTTGTTGACTGCAAAGATCATTGGAACACCTGCGGCCTGGGCATGGCTGATCGCCTCCCGGGTCTGTGGCATCACCGCATCATCTGCAGCGATCACGATCACGGCAATATCAGTAACCTTGGCCCCACGTGCACGCATGGCTGTAAATGCTTCGTGACCAGGTGTATCAAGGAAAGTGATCTCCTTGCCATTGGGCAATTCAACCTGGTAGGCCCCGATATGCTGTGTAATACCGCCGGCCTCACCTGCTACCACGTTTGCACTACGGATATAATCCAGCAACGATGTTTTACCATGGTCTACGTGCCCCATGATCGTCACAATGGGTGAACGGGGTTGCAATTCTTCTTCAATATCATCTTCTTCTTCCTCTTCCTCCATCTCCATTTGTTTCTCCATATCAATGAACTCCACGTCAAAACCAAATTCACTGGCTACCAGTTCAATGACTTCGGCATCCAGGCGTTGATTAATAGATACCATGATGCCCAGTCCCATACATTTACTGATCACCTCGGCAAAGCTCACATCCATCAGGTTGGCCAGTTCGCTCACACTGATGAATTCAGTTACCTGTAGCTTGTTATCATCCGTTACGCCCTGCGCATCTGCAAGCTCCTGCCGTTTTTCGCGGCGCAGTTTCGCTTTAAGACCTTTGCCTTTGCCACCGCCACCCGAAAGTTTAGCCTGGGTTTCCTGTATTTTTTTCTGGATTTCTTTTTCGTCGATCAGCTTGTCTTCCCGATGTCCACCGCCGCCGCGATGATCACGG
>DASUMO010000300.1:0-5657 GCA_036277695.1 Chitinophagaceae bacterium | reverse complement strand
GATCCCTTCATAATCACCGCTGATGTTCACGAACATGATCGGCATTTCGCTAAACGCGAATTCCTGCACATCGGGTTCCTGCGTAAGATCGGTAGGCAGATCAGCCCTGGCCTTGTCAATCGCGTCCTTTACTTTTTGCTTGGCCAGTTCCGTTTTTACATCGGTATCAAATTCCACCACGATCAGGCTATAATCCGCCTGGGATGTACTTTGAATTTTTTTGACCTTGGCGCCGCTGATCCCTTTCAGTTCTTTTTCGATGGGACGTGTTACCAGGTTTTCAATGTCCTTGGGAGAATTTCCAATATAAACAGTTGCCACCGAAATTGTCGGTACAACAATATCCGGGAACTGTTCCTTGGGCATTGAATTGAACTTGGTGAGCCCAAACAGGGAGATCAGGATGGCGACAATATAAATGGCCGTCCTGTTATCGATAGCCCAACTGGTGGGTTTAAATTCTTTGAACTTGTCAGTCAGTCCTTCAAAAACTTTCATCGGAAAATGTTTTGATTCATCTTTAGTTGTTAGTTGGCGTCCGGCTGCTACTTTCCCCTACCGGTCTCAAACCGGGAATCTTCCTCTTCATCATCAACCAGGGGGATGGGACTAGGTGGTGGCTAAAGCCTGACCATCGTACACGGATTGGTATCCATCAGTGATGATCAGTTCACCACCGGTTAAGCCTCCTTTGATTTCAATTAATCCACCATAAGCCTCACCAACATTGACCACTTTTTTTCTTGCTATTTTCTTACCATTCACGATTTCCATGATATAGAGGTATTTTCCTTTCTCATCCGATTGCACGATGTTGACCGGCACAGCCACCGTAGCCGGCGACTTGTAATCCAGGACTTTCACATGTGCGATCTGGTTAGGCCGGAAATCCTTATCCGCCGGAAGTTTTCCTTCAATAAAAAAAGTGCGGTTAATAGGATCAATGAACTTGCCCATGGAGCTGATCCTGGTGCTCACCACCCGGTTATTCAGTTCCGGCAGCACTACTTCCAGTTCAGTTCCCACACTCATCCGGGAAAGATAATTCTCCGGGACATTGACCAGCACTTTCAGGTCGCCGGTATTCACGATGCGGATCCCAGATCTTTCCGAAGATGCACTGCCCGGTGAAAAGAATTCACCCACTTTCACATTCAGCTCGTCAATGGTACCACTGATCTCGGCATATACATTGGAAAGACTAACCTGCTCCTGCGCCAGCCTTACATTGGCGCGGGCTGCGCTTAACTGGCTCTGGGCTGCTTCGGCATTTGTTTTTGCCTGCAATACCTGTACTTCCGTTCCGATATTCTGCCTCCATAAATTTTGCTGGCGCTCATAAACACTTTGGGCCAGTTTGGCCTGGGCTTCCAAACCCGCGATGGCCTGTTGGGCAGCAGCTACCTGTTGCCGGGCTATGGCATCATCCAGTTTCAGGATCAATTGACCTTTGCGAACATTTTGACCGCGGGTTACATAAATCGCTTTCACTGCTCCGCCGGGACCACGGGGTGCCACATAAGCCACATTCTTCGCATCCACTTTACCCTGGAGTTCGATATAATGAGAGAAGTCCTGGACCCTGACCGTATCAACGGCAACCAGCTTCATCACCTGTTGCGCTGATGCCGGATCGGCTTTTACGATTTGTTCTTCCACCTGCCGGATCTCGGTTTCAAGACCGGTCTTTTCTTTTTTCAGTTTTTCCAGCTTCACTTTCAGATCGCCCACATCCCCTTTCTTGTCTTTGGCTGCACTGCCGCAGGCCACCACGAACGCGGCCGTCATTACAGTGAGGGAAATTTTAAATAGGTTGTTCATATACTCGGTTTAATCATTAATGGTTTTGGTTAGAGTTTGCCGGTTGCTTTCAGGAAATCTATCCGGGCAACGATGGCATCATAGAGTGCGGTGATATAATTGGTTTGCGCTGCTTTCAGGTCGGTTTGCGCGGAATTGATCTCCGTTTGCGAACCGGTTCCGATCTCGTATTTCTTTTTGGTTTGCTGGTAAACATTTTCTGCCAGTTCCATATTCTTTTGCTGGAAATCCATGGAAGCAATGGCCGAACGGAAATTGTTCCGGGCAACCGCAACTTCATTATCTATGGAGAGTTTCAGGGCTTCGATCTGGTTCTCGGTCTTCTGCAACTCCAGCCTGGCCTGTTGTATTTTAGACTTTGTATAAAATCCATTGAAAATGGGAACGGATATATTCAGGTTAACAGTGGATATTTTATACCACTCCCCTTTCCCAAAAAAATTCCAATCATCCCTTTGCGCACTGCGGGCATAGTTGCCGTTCAGGGTTACCGTGGGCAACTGGCTGAGTTTATAGCGGCGGATATTGAATTCGTTCAGCTGTTTTCCCAATTGCGCGTACTGGAATTCCTTGCGGTCTTCATGACTGTAAGCAGTGGTTTCCAGCATGCCATCCTTGATCTGGTCATGGCTTAGCGAATCGGTCAGCACCAGTTCATCCCGGATGGGCATTCCCATCAGCAACTTCAATCCATAATAACCATTGGAAATTCCGTTCAGCACTTTTCTTTTTTCGGTCTCCAGGTTGGTCAGCTGTACACTTACTTTATCTATATCCAGTTTTTCGGCAAAGCCATTTTCATAAATGATTCGGGTATCTTTTAAAAGTTTTTCCAGCAGGCCGATATTGGCATCGATCAGTTCCACCTGTTTTTTCCCGACCACCAGCTGGTAATAGACTTTATAGATATTGGTTCTCACCATTTCTTCGGTGATCTCCGCGTTTTTCTTACTGAACTTCATGGTTGTTTCCCGGGCCTGCAGGCCTACAAATACCTGCCCGTCAAAAAGGATCTGGCTCAGGCTGATGCCGGCGCTGGCGCTGAACTTAGTACCAAACTGTGCGGCGATAAAACCAAAATCATCCGGTTTTACGATCGGGTTGCCGCTGCCGTCTTTTACACCCTCATCGATCAGCACCTGGTAAGTAGCGGGGGAAATAAAATTGGGTATCACCTGCGTGGCCACATTGGGATTATAGGTAGTCCCGATACTGGCGTTAATATGCGGGTAAGCATTGGAAGTTACTTCGCGGTTCACCTGCTCCTGCAGTTTTACATCCAGCAGGGCATTCTTTACCTGTGAATTATTTTTCTTCGCGTAGTCCAGGGCCTGTTGTACCGAAAATTCATGGCGGGCGGGGCTGGCCTCATTATTTTTTGTACCCGTTGTAACCTGTGCCATCACCATACCCGGCAGCAAGGCCAGGAAAGAAACCAGTATGCTACCCATATTTCTTCGACTCTTCATACTGCTGTTTTTTTTGTCGTTGTTCATTGTATTTCTGAATCAGTTTATGTCCCTTGATGGTGGCAAGTCCGTATATAAAATGTTCGATGATTTCCTGGGAGCTGGTACCCAGGTTGTATTTTCCGGGTGGAAAGGCGTTGACGTTAAAGGGGATCATCATGGATTCCAGCCGGAACTTCACCATTACCTCCACATCGATCTCAGGCCGGTACAATTCATCTTTGATACCCCATTCAATATTCTTGCGGATCACTTCGGCCATGAAATTGTCTTTATGATCGCGGAAACGCTGGTAGGCTTTAAAATGAAATTTTTCCAGGTCGTAGAGCAGCATGGGGTTCATATTATTGAACTCTACCATGATCCTGTCCATGGAAATAATGATCTCCTGCACTGCATCCCGCGACTCTTCCCGGCAACCCAGGCATTTTTGCTGAATCCCCGAGATATAGCCAGCTACCACCGCGTCCACCAATTCATCTTTATCGGCATAGTATTGGTACAGTGTTTTCTTCGACATACCCAGGCTATTGGCGATATCATCCATGGAAACCGAGCGTATCCCGTATTGCATGAACAATGCCTCTGCCTTCACTAATATTCTTTCTTTTGGTTCCATACATCAATTTCGGATAACAAAACTACGGAAACTATTTTCGTTACCAAAGTTTCCATCCAATCATTTTGCCACTCCTAACAAATAATTAATATAACGGCTGTTCGTTCCGCCCTGTTTTTCACTGGGGGGAAGGCTTGTTTTTACGCTAACTTTACAATCTAATTGGCTGTACATGAATACCAAATCACCTGCTACACGGAAACAATCGGGTTTCAAAAAGATCATCCGGTTTTTTATACAGGGGGTGATCATCCTTGCCCCGATCGGGATCACGGGCTATGTTTTATACTGGTTGTTCGACCGGGTCGATAATATATTACGCCCTTATGTAAATATTCCCGGGTTAGGATTTGCCATCATTATTGTATTTGTGATCCTGGTAGGCTGGATCAGTTCCAATTTCCTCATGGGTAGTTTCCTCGGCGTATTTGATCACTGGATTGAAAGAACTCCGGTGATCAAATTCATTTATTCTTCCACCAAAGATTTTTTTGAAGCCTTTGCCGGTGATAAACGCAAATTCAACCAGGCTGTGCTGGCCAATGTATTTTCCAATGAAGTGTGGATCGTGGGTTTCCTGACCGACGAGGAAATGGCAAAATTTGATATGGGTGCCGAGATGGTAGCCGTGTATGTTCCCCAGGCTTATAATTTCGCCGGCCAGTTATATATACTTCCCCGGCATAAGGTGCAGAAGATTCAGCATATCACATCCGGCGAAGCGATGAAATATGCTGTTACGGGTGGTGTGGTTGACCTGGAAGCAGAAAGAACCGAAGAAAAAAAACTGGAAGAAAAAAAAGAGCTGGTAGAGAAACCCGTGATTTCATGAAAAAGGTTTTGCTGATATTTCTTTTCCTGGTTTCCGTTCAAGCATGTTTTGGCTGGGGATTCTATGCGCACCGGCTGATCAACCGGCAGGCGGTTTTTTTACTGCCCCCGGAAATGATGGTTTTGTTCAAACCCCATATTCAATTTTTGGAAGAACATGCCGTGGATCCTGATAAGAGAAGATATGTTTCCACTTTGGAAGCACCGCGGCATTATATCGATCTGGATCATTATGGGCATGCCCCATTTGATTCCCTGCCCCGAAACTGGAACCACGCGGTTGAAAAATTTTCAGAAGATACACTTAAAGCTTATGGCATTGTACCCTGGTGGCTGCAAACCATGTTGCACCGACTTACGGATGCATTCAAAGAAAAAAACCAGGCGAAGATTCTAAAATACGCGGCCGAGATCGGGCATTATATCGCCGATGCCCATGTGCCGCTGCATGCGACCCGCAATCACAATGGTCAATATACCAACCAGCATGGCATCCATGGATTTTGGGAAAGCCGTATTCCCGAATTGCTGGCCGAAACCGAATGGGATTTTTTTATCGGCCAGGCTGCTTATATCAGCCGGCCTTCTGATTTTATCTGGGCCCGGGTAATGGAAAGTGCAGCTGCAGTGGATACGGTATTAGCGATCGAAAAAGAACTGAGTGATCATTTTTCGCCCGACCAGAAATTTGCCTTTGAAGAAAGGAATGGATTGATCACCCGCCAATATTCCTCTGCTTTTTCCAAACAATACGATGCCCGTTTAGACGGCATGATCGAAAGACGGATGCGGCAATCCATTTTTGCCACCGCTTCTTTTTGGTATACAGCATGGGTAAATGCAGGGCAGCCCGATCTCCGCGATCTCAGCCATACCCATTTTTCGAAAGAAGACCTGGAAGAGTTTGAAGCCCTGGA
>DASUMO010000299.1:0-3371 GCA_036277695.1 Chitinophagaceae bacterium | reverse complement strand
GAGCTTACACAAATGCCCGTGAAAAAATTTTAAACCGCTTATTAAAAAAGCATATCAGCTCTTCACCTGGATATTATATTCAAACACGTATTTATACAGCTGCCCGAATCTGGTTTACCGGTATCAACAAAGAGGAACTGCAAAAAGCATCCTTTATGGGGAAACTAAAACTGCTTTATCCCTTCCTGGTCACATTCACTTGTATATTCGGTGGCCTTATTACTGTTCTGATTTTAATATTCAAACGAATTTTATCCTGGAAAATTTATTGGCCGTTATTTTTATTGATCGGATATTTTGGGCTGATCCATATTCCTTTTGCTATACAAGCAAGGTATACTGTCCCGGTTCATATGTTTATTTTGTTCCTGCTGTCTGCAGGCATTGCTACCCTGGCCGTCGATAAAACGGTTAAAGCATAACATCATTTTTTTATGTTTTTTCTTGCTTCCTTTTTAACACCTGCTGACTTCTTCGTTGTACCTCTTTGTTTCCTGGTACTTCTCATGTTTTTTTCGGTAGTGGTAAGGAAATACAAGGATGAAAAGATCAGGAAAATTTTCCTGCGGGCATTTTATTTCAAGATGGCTTGTACCCTTCTTTTTACGTTGGTTACCGGCTATTATTATAAAGGAGGAGATTCGGAAATGTATTATTACTGTATCCAGCACCTGCAGGATGCGGTAATGGACGACCCGGATAATTTTGTTAAGATCTATATGACCAAGGCGATCAATGTAAAGACGCCACTGATGAATTATTTTATATTCACGGATTCTCCCTACCCGGATTTTGAAGCGATGCATGATCCTGGTAATTTCTGGGTGCCGAAATTCGGCCTTCCCTTTTCCCTGATCTTTAACCAGAGTTATATCAGTATCGCGATGTTTTTTTCCTTTTTTGCCCTGGGAGGTGCCATTCGATTGTTTAAGTTTTTTTATCATTATTTTCCGCAGTATTACAGGGAAATTGCTGTGGCGACCTTATTCCTTCCCAGTGTGGGGTATTGGAGTGCCGGTATCATTAAAGACCCGATTTGTTTTGGAGCAGTAGGATATATTGTATACGGATTCTTTAATATGTTTATCCGTCGGAGAAAATACCTGTCTTCCCTGATCTGGATAGGCATCACCGGCACGCTGGTTTATTTTATTAAGGTATATATCCTGCTGGCGTTGGCGCCTGCCATTGTTTTATGGCTTTTCTCCGAGTTTAATAAAGTGGTGCAGAATAAAACCCTGCGCCGCATCATGACCTTTCTTACTCTTAGTATCGGTGCAGTATTGGCAGTATTATTGGTGAATTATGCCACTTCCTCTGAAAGTTTAAAGGCCTTCCGCTTTGATACGATTACGGAAACCAGTGCCCAGAACAGGGCCATCTATGAGGAATTCGGGGAAAAATATGAAGGGTCATATTACAGTGTAGGAACCAGCAATCCCGTCCTCCTTTTCCTGAATGGAATCGCTGCTACTTTTTTCCGGCCCTTTATCTGGGAGGTGAATGGTATCACGGCCTTTTTCTCGGCGATAGAGGGGTTTTTCTTTCTCTGCATGACATTGGTATTGATCTATAAAAAAGGGCTGATCAATTTCTTCAAAAAGGCCTTTTCGCACCCGGTGCTGATGATGTGTTTTATATTCTCCATCATTTTTGCGGCAGCGGTGGGCAGTACTGCACTTAATTTCGGCTCTTTGTCCCGGTATAAAATACCCTGTCTTCCATTTTACCTGCTGATGGTATTGATCATTTACCGGAATGCAGGGCTTACTTATCCCACCTGGCTTAAAAGACTATTCGGTTACAGGCAACCGTTCCGCCGGGTTAAACAAGCATTCTGACTATGTGTGGCATCGCAGGATCTATCAATCATAAGCTGGATATTCCGCAGCTAACAAAGGACCTATGGCATCGCGGACCCGATGAACAATCCACTTACCTGGACGGTAACTGTCAATTGCATCACCATCGCCTTTCCATATTGGATATTGCGGGTGGCAAACAACCGATGCATTTCAGGAACCTGACCCTGATTTTTAACGGGGAGATCTATAATCACCTGGCTTTACGAAAACTTCATCATCTCCATTCCTGCCAGACACATTCGGATACGGAAACCATTCTTCACCTGTATGCCAAATTGGGGCCTGCATGCATGCAGGATATGGATGGTATGTTTGCCCTGGCGATTTATGATAAAGAAAAACAGGAATTGTTCCTGGCCCGGGACAGGGCAGGGAAGAAACCTGTTTATTATTTTTTTGACGGCAAAAGATTTTTGTTTGCCAGTGAATTGAATGCACTTCGCCGGCAGCTACCATTGGAGGCGAATGAAGCAAACCTGCACCAGTATATACGCATGGGTTATTTTTATAAGGAAGCAACCCCTTATAAAAATGTGATGGAACTTCCAGCAGGCAGCTATGCAACGATTTCTTTCAGTGATCCGCGACCGGTCGTTAAAAAATGGTGGTGCATTCATGATCAGTATGCGAAAAAGCCTGCTGATGATTTTGAGAAAGCCCTGGGCGCGGTAGATGACTACCTGCATGAGGCCGTCAAAAACCGGGTAGAATCTTCCGATCTCGAAGTAGGATCTTTTCTGAGCGGGGGTATCGACAGTGGGTTAGTGACCGCCATCGCCCAACAGTACAATTCTTCACTTAAAACATTTACTGTTTCATTCGAGGGAGAATATGATGAGGCTCCCTTGGCAAGGCTGGTAGCTAATCGTTACCAAACCACTCACCATGAAATAAAGATATCCTTCAACAATTTGGTCAATGATATCGAAGGGATACTGGCTAATTATGGAGAGCCGTTTTTCGACAGTTCAGCTATTCCCAGTTATTATGTGAGCCAGGCCGCCCGGCAATACCTGACCGTTATCCTCAATGGGGACGGAGGGGATGAGATCTTTGGTGGGTATCGCCGTTATGTTCCTTTTGCCAAATATGATTTTTTTAATACGGGGTTACTGGTGAAAGGCGCTGCCGGTATTGCCCATAGTATTTTGCCGGCTTCCGACAATAAAAAAAGCTCCTACAATTATATCTATCGCCTGGCCGATTTGGCCCGTAAGGATGGATTAGCTACCTACCTTTCGGCAACCATTGACAGTTTCGAAGGATTTGAAGACAGGTTACTATCCCATGAACAGTTGCCTGCGGCTATGAAAAAAGATTTTGACCATGTCAACGCTTCCTCCCTGTCAGGTTTGCAAAAGATCATGAACCTTGACTTTGATAATATTTTGGCAGGCGACTTATTAGTTAAAATGGATATTGCTACCATGGCGCATTCGTTGGAAGGTCGCAGTCCCTTATTATCTAAAGCCCTGTTGGAGTATGTTCCTTCCTTGCCTGATAATT
>DASUMO010000298.1:0-3574 GCA_036277695.1 Chitinophagaceae bacterium | reverse complement strand
AATGTAATGATGGCCATGTTGAAAATGTCGAAAATCGAAGTTGCTAAATTAAAAGAAGCTTACGAGCAGGCTTAGGTTATGGAAAAACCAATCAGGGTTAAAAAGACAACTGCAAAATTGCAGCCGGAGTTGAAACCGGCGGCTAAACTGGTTTTATCCGGGAAACTGACTTCTAAACAATTTTACCAAAGGCTCCTGGCCATTCAATCGGACCAGGAATTAAAGAAAATACAACGCTATTTCAAAACCGGGAAAGGAGAATATAGTGATGGAGATAAATTCATTGGTGTTAAAATGGGAAGTTTGTTTGCCCTCGCCATGGAATTTTCCGGAATGCCTATCGCCGAAATTGAAAAAATGCTTAACAGCCCCATCCATGAAATGCGGGCCGGTGCCCTGAGCCTTATGGATAAGGAGTCCCGGAGTAAAAAAACCAGCGAGAGCCGCCGAAAAGAATTTTTTAATCTTTATATAGAGCGTCACGACCGGGTCAACAACTGGGACCTGGTAGACCTGGGCTGCCTGCATATGACGGGGAGTTATCTTTTTGATAAACCCCGTGATATTTTATACACGCTGGCCCGTTCCGGGAATTTATGGGAACGCCGCAGCGCTATACTCAGTACCTGTTATTTCATCAGGCAGGGCGAACTGGACGATACCTACCGGATTGCTGAAATGCTGATCAAAGATAAAGAGGACCTGGTGCACAAGGCTACTGGTTGGATGCTTCGTTTTGCCGGGACAAAGGACAGGCAAAGACTTGTCCGTTTCCTGGACAAATATGCGGCAACCCTGCCCCGGGTTTTGCTCCGGAATGCACTGGAACATTTTCCCCAAAAAGAAAGGCAGAAATATTTAGCGAAGAAAAATGAATAAGTCGTTTAATTCCCATTTTTTTCCAACTTTTTACTTTTCCCGACTAAGCAGATTTATAAGCCGTTATAGACCGGCCCTGCTGAACCCGCTGAAAGACTGACACGCTTTTGCCTGGAATATGTCAGAATTGCCTATCACTTTAGTTTGATATGAAAAAAAAGCAGGAAAAACCGGCTGGTATTTTGATTGCTATTTATGAGGGAACCCCGTGTTCAACCAGCTGATAAATTATTTATTAACCTAAATCTTTAAGTTATGACATCAATAATGAAAAGAAACAGCATGATGCCTGGTTTCAACAATTTCTTTGATGATTTTTTCAGCCGGGACCTGTTTGACTGGAATGATAAGAACTTTACCGCCATGGGCAATACACTGCCTTCGGTAAATGTCAGGGAAACAGAAAATGAATTCGAGATCGAACTGGCGGCTCCGGGCATGAAAAAAGACGATTTTAAAATCGAGCTGGATAAGCACCTGCTGACTATCTCATCTGAGAAAAAGGAAGAACAGGAGGAAAAGGATAAGAAAGGGAACTACACAAGAAGGGAATTTTATTATCGTTCATTCAGCCGCTCGTTTACTTTACCGGCAGAAGTAGTGGAGAGCGATAAAATCGAGGCTTCTTATAAAGATGGCATCCTGCATATTGCAGTGCCCAAGAAAGAAGCGGCCAAACCACAGCCTGTAAAAAAAATAGCGGTGAAATAATCAATCCATGGCTATAGAAGGGAAGCACATGCTTCCCTTCCGTTTAAACCCGGCGCCGAAACCACCCGCAAGCTCAATTGCTCAACGAAAAATTTTTTGAATGGAGACTTTTCAACAGATCATCAATGGCGATAAACCGGTGCTGGTAGATTTTTATGCCGAATGGTGCGGTCCCTGTAAAGCTATGAGCCCGGCTATAGCAGCCATTGGTAAAGAAGTGCAGGGGAAGGCCCGGGTAATAAAACTGGATATTGACCGAAGCCCCGGCATGTCATCCCTTTACCAGGTACAGGCAGTACCGACTTTTATCATTTTTAAAAATGGGGAGCCGGTCTGGCGGCATTCAGGTATGCTGGATAAGCAGAGCCTGCAACAAAAATTATTGTCGTTTGCATCTTAAGACGATGAAAAATGCATTCCTGGTGTTAGATAGTTGTTGCTAAGGGCTTTTTCTTTTTTCGCTTGCCTGTACATATACGGGGAGTCTTTCTTACTTTTAATCATGCCGAAAAAGACTGATTGGCCGCTGGCCATGAAACCATTGCTTAAGAAGTATAAGAATCATCCCCATCCACTGGATTATAAAAATATTTACCAGCTCCTGGTACAAGTGGTATTATCGGCTCAGAGCACCGATGATATCATTAATAAGATCAGCCCCGCCTTTTTTGAAAAACTTCCCAATATGCAGGCGCTGTCAAGGGCCAGCGAGGAAACCCTGTACCCATTAATAGCGAAAGTGAGGAACTTTCGGAATAAAGCAAGCTGGTTGATGCAAATAGCAAAGCAGGTAAAAAAAGATAGCCATATTCCGCTCACCCTTGATGAACTCACGGAATTGCCTGGCATAGGCAGAAAATCAGCCAATGTAATTTTGAGGGAGGCAGGCAAACCAGCCGAAGGGGTGATTGTCGACATTCATGTGGTCAGGGTAGCTCCACGATTGGGAATCGCTAATGGAACCGATCCAAAAAAAATTGAACAACAATTGATGGTAGCACTTCCGCAGCAGCAATGGGATGCGGGAATGGCCATGTCGTTTTTAGGAAGGGATATCTGCCGGCCCAAACCACTCTGTCCCGAGTGCCTCATGAGGCCGGTTTGCGCTTTTTACCAGGCCAATAAACATATCCTGCAATTTACTTCATCAAAAAATAAACGCTGAGCCAACTATCGGATTCGAACCGACGACCCTTTCATTACGAATGAAATGCTCTGCCAGCTGAGCTAAGTTGGCTGGTTCCGTAAAGATATTATTCTTCCCGATTTTACTACGAAATGGGTATTGTTATGGCTGCCCGGCCGGGGTAATTTTATACCGTTAATCATCAAGAGTTATTGCCGCGATTGGTAGGATTAATTCAAGCATATGAAACTCATACTTTCCATATTATCGCTGGGCCTGCTGGTGCTGGCCAAGACCACCTTCCTCAACCACCCTTCCATACCCGCAGAACTATGGGGCAAGTGGACCTTAAAGAATCCCGGTTGTGGTTTAACGGCAACTCTGGAAGTGAAGAAAAACGGTCATTATTCTTATTCCATAATGCCGGGTAAAAAGCTTACCGGTAAATTGTTACCCGTGCAACCAGGGAAAATTGAATTGGTGACAAAGGCACGGAAAGGAAATGGCGATACAACCCGGGTCAATTACCGGGTTCGCAATGAAAGGCTGGAACTCGTGGTCACAAGTCGGGCCGGGAGAAATAATCATGCGATTCTGTCGGGTCTCGACAATACGGATGTGCATTGGATCGGATGCCAGTAATGCTTGAGCTCATGCTCCCAAACTATTCCAAACCATTTTCTTTTCCATTGATAAAGCGGCAAAACATTGTCCGCTTTATTTAATTGTCATAGCGGTAATCTTCCTTTTTTAATACCTTTAGCCAGTTCATCGCCGGTCGGCTTTGAAGTCTAATGAATGCTTATTAAAAATCCGTATATAAATTTTCTTGAATGATGAAGTCCGTTTTGATTTCCG
>DASUMO010000297.1:0-10778 GCA_036277695.1 Chitinophagaceae bacterium | reverse complement strand
ATTCTGTTATTTTTGCGACTGGATCATATTCAGGATCCTTATTTCTACAAGGTTAATTTTATTCATATGATGTTTAACGCGAGATTGATTGTATTCAGTGTAATACTGGTAGCCATGGCCGTAGCTTCCAAAATTTATTTTGGGGATAGTAATAACTGGTCAGGTTTATCTCCGGTGATTGCCATTGCCCTGTTTTCCGGTATGATCATGCGGCGGAAAAACTTTTCTTTCCTGCTTCCCCTGATGGCTTTGCTGGTTAGTGATGCCGTGATCGAATTGCTCTATCGCCAGGGCCTATTCGCTTACCAGGGGTTTTACAGTGGCCAATGGAAAAATTATCTTTTCCTGCTGCTTCCAACACTGATAGGCTGGATGCTCCGTGGTAAAAATTATGGCAGCCTGCTGGCCGGTGCAATTGCAGGCCCGACGGTCTTTTTCCTGGTTTCTAATTTTAGCGTATGGCTGGGTGCCCATGTATTGTATAGCCGCGATTTTAGCGGGCTGATGTCCTGTTATGCCGCCGGTCTTCCCTTTTATAAAAATGCTTTGCTGGGAACCCTGGTTTTCCTGCCGGCCATAGTTGTATTGTATAACTTCATGACAAGGCAAAAAACACAGCTTACTTTAGCTTAAAGGAGATAACATGGTAAAATATTCAACCCATCTCAGGATGGGTTTTGTTTTAATGAACTAATTCTTTTCGGTGAGTATTAAACAATTTCGCCAAACCAATAACCATCATGTTTCAAAATCCTGGCTACTGAAGCGTTGATTCTTTCACTGAACAAAGGGCAGTTTAGTACCAGCGTATGGTATTCCCCGTTTTCACCGCAGGCATCAATACCCATCGCTTCTAATTCATTCACGAGTTCCGGGTTTACCATTTTACCAATAAACCGCTCACCCATCGTTTCATTGCAGCTGACGATCATGGTTTCAATGCCCGATTCCAGCATTTGCATCACCAATTGAAGGCGATCCAGTTTCCAGAGAGGAAGGAAAGCTTCCAGGCCCGACCTTGCACAGATTTTCTCTTCCCAGTCGCGGTGAGCCTGCAGATCAATATCACCAAATACAGCATAGGCCAGGTCATATTGTGCCGTCAGTTCATCCAGGGCTTTACTGAAATTTTCTTCATAAGCCTGCCAGGAACTGCTGATAAGATGAATAGGTAAGCCGGCTGATGCAGCCTGTGCATGAAGAAACTTTGCAGGTATTCCGTGTGAACGGGAAATCCTGCCTTCTTCATTCAGCACATTCAATAAAACCTTTGGGGAGTAACCCGAGGCTATTGCTTTTATCAGGGCAAAGCAGCTGTCTTTTCCTCCACTCCAGCTGCATAGAATATTTTTATTTGCCATCTCCTTATTTATACATCAGGGCCTGCCAGGTAGCCGGTATCTTCCAGCAGTAGATGGTGTTCGCCATCTGCCGCTTCGGTGGCCAGTACATCGCAGCGGTTATTCAATGGATTATCTGCATGACCTCTTACCCAAACGAATTTGATTTTATGATCCTGGGCCAGCTCGTGAAAACGCATCCAGAGATCACGGTTCTTTTTTCCGCCTTTAAAATTGGTAGCGATCCAGTTTTTCAACCAGCCTTCCTCCACGGCTTTTACCACGTACTGGCTGTCGGAATAAATGGTAACGGGTAATCCCTTTTTCTTCAATGCTTCCAGGCCCGCGATCACGGCCATTAATTCCATCCGGTTATTGGTAGTAAGCCGGTAACCCTGGGATAATTCTTTACGATGAGAGCCGCTCATTAATATTACGCCATAGCCGCCAGGTCCCGGGTTACCACGCGAAGATCCGTCAGTATAGATTGTGATAGGGGTAGACATAAAAGATATAAGAACCAAATTCCAAGAACCAAATAACAAGAGAAAATTTCCAAGAACCAAATTCCAAGAACCAAAATTCCATGTATCAGAGTGCAAGAACCAAAAGTCACGACAAACAACCCATCCACCAATCAACAATCTTTACACCTGGAACACGCCAGTTTTCAGTTCACCCATTTCTTTATTATGATTGGCGGCAGCGATCCCTTCGCTGATCACCATCCTGGTTTGTGCGGGATCTATGATAGCGTCTACCCACATGCGTGCGGCAGCATAATAGGGAGTGGTTTGTTGGTCATAACGGCCTTTGATCTCCTGTAATAATTTTAGTTCTTCTTCCGCACTTACTGTTTTCCCTTTAGCCTTCATTCCCGCCACCTGTATTTGCAGGAGAGTCTTAGCGGCCTGGTCGCCGCCCATGACAGCTATGCGGGCCGAGGGCCATGCATAGATAAAACGCGGATCATAAGCCTTACCGCACATGGCATAATTACCGGCGCCATATGAATTGCCAATGACAATGGTAATCTTGGGCACTACGGAGTTGGCTACTGCGTTCACCATCTTGGCCCCATCCTTAATTATGCCAGCCTGTTCACTGCGGCTGCCCACCATAAAACCGGTAACATCCTGCAGGAAAACCAGGGGGATTTTTTTCTGGTTGCAGTTCAGGATAAAACGGGCAGCTTTATCTGCGCTGTCATTATAGATCACACCGCCCATCTGCATCTCGCCTTTCCTGCTCTTCACAATCTTGCGTTGATTCGCCACAATACCTACCGCCCAGCCGTCAATACGGCCATAGCCGCAAATAATGGTTTTCCCATAATCCTGTTTGAATTGTTCGAATGCCGAATCATCCACCAGGCGTTCAATGATCTCCAGCATATCATAAGGCTTGCCATCCGGGGGAAAGAGGCCATAGATATCTTCCGGGTTTTTTTTCGGTAAACTTGCTTTTACCCGGTCAAAGCCGGCTTTTTCTTTTTCGCCCAGCATGGACATCATCCGTTTTATATGATCCATGCATTCTTCTTCTGTTTTGAATTTATAGTCCGCAATTCCGCTGATCTCCGTATGGGTCACTGCACCGCCGAGTGTTTCCGTGTCGACATCTTCGCCAATGGCTGCTTTAACCAGGTAAGGCCCGGCGAGATAGATGGAACCATTATTTTCTACCATTAACGTTTCATCACTCATTATGGGTAAATAGGCACCCCCTGCCACACAGGCGCCCATAACCGCTGCGATCTGTGTAATCCCCATGCCACTCATACGGGCATTATTCCTGAAAATGCGACCAAAATGTTCTTTGTCCGGGAAGATTTCATCCTGCATCGGGAGAAAAACACCAGCACTGTCAACCAGGTATATGACGGGAAGATGATTTTCCATCGCCATTTCCTGCAGGCGTAAATTCTTTTTACCCGTGATTGGAAACCAGGCCCCGGCTTTTACTGTTTGGTCATTAGCCAGGATAATGCATTGCCTGCCGCTGATATAACCCATGCCTGCTACGGTACCTCCTGCCGGGCAGCCTCCCTGCTCCGTAAACATTTCAAATCCGGCAAAAGCTCCCATTTCAATAAAGGGCTTGTCGGCGTCAACCAGGTAGGCAATCCTTTCCCGGGCGGTTAGTTTGTTTTTTTCCTTTTGTTTTTCGATTGCTTTTTTCCCTCCGCCTTCATAGATCTTTTCCAGCCGCTGTCGCATGGTGCTCAGCGATTGTTTCATGACATCTTCATTTCGGTTGAATTCCAGGTTCATTGCTATCGGTTGTTATCCGGCAAAGATAGGAGAGGAACTATGAACAATAACTACTTGCAATGGAGGGCATACGATGGGGAACCTTATACATCCTTTTCATGGAAGGATAATACGATCTGATCCACGCTGGCTTCCACCTTCCTGTATTGTATACCTGCTTTTTCAAGCATGAGCCGGGAAGCTTTAGCCGCATCGGTGCCGGCATATTTATCGGATAAATAAATCACTTCATTGATACCGGACTGGATGATGGCCTTCGAACATTCATTACAGGGAAAAAGCGCCGTGTAGATCTTGCAACCCCGGAGGTCCATGCCAATATTGTTCAGGATGGCGTTCAGCTCGGCATGGCAGACAAAGGGATATTTTGTTTCTAAAAAATTTCCCTGCTTGGACCAGGGAAATTCGTCATCGTGGCAGCCGATGGGTAAGCCATTATAACCGGCTCCCACAATTTTGTTTTTATCATTCACGATACAGGCGCCCACCTGGGTGCTGGGGTCCTTGCTGCGCCGGGCCGATAACAGGGCTACACCCATGAAATATTCATCCCAGCTAATATAGTCCTGCCTTTTTTTCAATGTCTCCATTTTAATTAATACCGTTCCTGCGAATGTAGGGTATTGACGGAATAATTTACGGCTTCCATCACAGAAGTGGATATTTGGATATTAATACAGGCATATGCAATTCATGGTCGTTGAAAAATTTAAACCTGGTAAGGTGAAAGCAGTTTACCAGCGATTCGAAGAAAAAGGCAGAATGTTGCCGGAAGGAGTGCACTATATCAATAGCTGGATTGATGAGTCAATCTCTATTTGTTACCAACTGATGGAAGCAGGTTCGCAGGAACAGTTGCAATTATGGACCGATGAATGGAAAGACCTGGTGGATTTTGATATTGTCCCCATCATTTCTTCAGCCGAGGCTAAAAAAAGAATTGCTGAAATAAATTAAATCGCTCTAGGCAAACCATTCATTGTGCTGTTCCTGCACCCTGATGAACGTAGTGCGTTTACTTAATTCCTTGAGTGCTTTAGCTCCCACATAAGTGCAGGCTGATCGCAGGCCTCCTAATATATCCAGCACGGTTTCACTGACAGGTCCCCGAAAAGGAATTTCGGTGGTTTTACCTTCTGAGGCCCGGTAATCCGCAACTCCGCCTGCATATTTATGCATCGCGGTTTCCGAACTCATGCCATAAAAAAGTTTATAACGGGAGCCATCTTCTTTTTCTACCAATTCCCCACCACTTTCTTCATGACCGGCGAACATTCCTCCGAGCATCACAAAATCCGCGCCCCCGCCAAAGGCTTTTACCACATCTCCCGGAACCTTGCATCCCCCGTCCGATATGATCTGGCCACTAAGGCCATGAGCAGCGTCGGCACATTCAATGATCGCAGAAAGCTGGGGATAACCTACACCGGTCTTTACGCGGGTCGTACAAACCGAGCCGGGACCAATACCTACTTTCACAATGTCGGCCCCGGCCAGTAATAGTTCTTCCACCATCTCTCCTGTAACAACATTGCCGGCCATGATAACTTTGCCGGGATACTTATCCCTGGTGCTTTTTACAAAGTCCACGAATTTTTGTGAATAGCCATTGGCCACGTCAATGCAAATAAATTTAAGACTGGGATTTTCATCCATTATAGCATCCAGTTTGGCCGCATCAGGTTCGCTCGTGCCGGTGCTCACGGCAATATGATCCAGAATATTTTCCTCGTTTGTTCGAAGAAAGTCTTTCCATTGTACCGGGGAATAGTGTTTGTGAATCGCGGTAAATAATTCATGTTCGGCCAGGGCAGTCGCCATTTCAAAAGTGCCGACCGTATCCATATTGGCTCCCATAACCGGTATACCTTCCCAGGTATGGCTGCTATGCCTGAATTTGAATTTACGTAACAGGGATACTTCGGATCTTGAACTCAGTGTAGAACGTTTGGGTCTTACCATCACATCCTTAAAACCCAGTTTAATATCAGCTTCTATATGCATATTTTAGTTTTTCTGTTCTGTAAATTACGCAATCCCTGGCTTTGCTTTCCCCGATTGCTTTTATTTGAGTTCCCGGAGGTTGAGGATTTGGCTGACTTTATTCCGGGTTCAATGATGACTAATCAGTAATTTCCGGTTCAATCTTTATCAATGAAATGGCGGCGACATATTGGCATTGTCCTTCTTTTTTGCAGTAGCGGGTTAAACATTTTTTCCCAGCAAAGCGAAGAGAAGTTTATACAGGCAACCCGTTATCTTCTTTATCTGCCGGATGGATATACTAATGATACCACCCAACACTGGCCCCTCCTGATTTTTTTGCATGGTAGTGGAGAAACCGGCCAGGATATTCAAAAAGTGAAATTGCATGGGCCGCCGGAATTGGTGGAAAAAGGGAAAAAATTTCCTTTTATTATTGTTTCCCCGCAAAATGAAGGTCGCTTTGGCTGGGAAATCGAATCGCTTCAAAAACTGCTGGGCCATTTGAAAAATACACAACGTATCAACCCGAAAAAAATCTATCTGACGGGGTTGAGCATGGGTGGTTATGGTACCTGGGAATGGGCTATGAAATACCCGGAGGAATTTGCTGCTATCGCTCCGGTTTGCGGGGGAGGGGATACCACGAATGCATGGAAATTACGGAATATACCGGCCTGGGTATTTCATGGGGCGAAAGACGATGTCGTACTGCCAGTTCAAAGCCAGAACATGGTGAATGCATCCAGGCGTTATGGGGCAGCAATAACTTTTACCCTATACCCGGAAGCCAATCATAATAGCTGGGATTCCGCGTATAATAACAACACACTTTACAGCTGGTTGCTGGAACAATCAAAGTTTAATTATAGTGAAAAAACGGTAAGCCCGGGTCTCCTAAAAAAATACCAGGGAAAATATATTGGTCCGGATCAAGATACGGTGAAAATAGAAGCCAAGGACAATGAGCTGCGGGCTTATCCCGGCAGGGATACCGTACCATTGAAAGTGGCGGGTGAAAACCTCTTCTTCATAGAACCGGCTAAAAACATGGATATCCGTTTTATCCAGGAGAAAAATAAGATTACTGGGTTCCTATTTATGGGTGACAGGAAACTATTTTATCGCAGGTTGTAAAGGGGCAATCAAAATATATGCTTATGCACTCCCCCGATATTAGTCAAATGTATTTCCTGGCCCTGGTTTGCCCGCTTAATGTCGATGAAAAGATCCTGCAATTCAAGTATTGGATGAGGGACCATTTCAATTGTACCGTGGCATTGAAGTCACCGGCACATATCACGCTTGTTCCCCCATTCTGGCATCCAGAAAAAGACGAGCCCGAATTGATTGGTTTCTTGCGGGGATTTTCCAGTTCTATTTTACCCATTACCATCAATATCTCTGGCTTTTCGCATTTTGAAAAAAGGGTGCTCTATGCCGCTATCAGTGAAAATCCCCCGCTTAAAGGTTTACAGGCAGCTGTTACGGCTTATTTTGAGCAGTTTATTAAAGTCCAAAATCAAAATGAGGGAAGAAGTTTTCATCCGCATATTACAATTGCCAACCGGGATATGAAAAAAGGAGATTTTGACAAAGCCTGGCAGTATTTTTCAACGAAAAAATTTACGGACTTATTCACTTCTGATAAACTGTCTTTGCTAAAACTCGGGGAGGGTAAATGGGAAGTGATAGCTGAAAATAAATGGTAAGTGTGCCCATGTCTCCGGCCTGGAATTTCTAATCAAACGTTAAAGCCTCCGTTATTCAAATCGCTGGCTATGGATTTTTTCTGGGGTTGATTCATAGCATTGCCATGAGAATCACGCCAACTGTTACGGGGCTCTGGCTGCTATGCGGCTGCGCCTGGACGGAAACTTCGGATCCGTGTAAAGAGTCACTGGAAGTGAAGCCAGTCATCAAACCTTCTACAATTGGAGAAATTGAATTACCGCCGGGTTTTACCCGTATCCCGGCAGAAGCCCGCTCCTTTGCCGGTTGGTTGCGAAAAATCACATTAAAAAACGACAAGACTATTTATCTCTATAATGGGAAAAGGAAGTCCGACCAGTCTGCACAATTTGCCGTGCTGGATATTCCTATTGGCAATAAGAACCTGCAGCAATGCGCCGATGCTGTTATGCGTTTGCGTGCCGAGTATTTATTTTCTGAAAAACGTTTTGAGGAAATCGTGTTCCGGGATAATGGCCCGGGAATTTACCGCTGGGAGGGTGGTGATGACCGGAGACGTTTTGAACCCTGGCTGGAAAAGGTTTTTGGCTGGTGCGGTACGGCTTCCCTGGAAAAACAATTAAAATCCTTGAGCAACCCCTTGCAGCTGATCCCGGGTGATGTGTTGATAGAAGGCGGTTTCCCCGGGCATGCCATGATAGAGGTAGATATGGCCGCTGATTCAACAGGTAAAAAAATCTTCCTGCTGGCCCAGGGGTACATGCCGGCGCAGGATATCCATATTGTGAAAAATCTCCTGGATGCAGACCGCAGTCCCTGGTATGAACTTAATGCCTCCGGGTTGATCATCACTCCATCCTGGGAATTTGAGACGCGGAGACTGAAACGCTGGTGATCTTGCGGAGGAATGATTCCAGCAGATGTTAAAGCAATTCTTAATCCCCCCATGGATTTAGCAATCGCAATATTCCGATGGATTCTTTTCGTCGACGACAAATGCTGTTTGCATCAGAATTCGGGTTGTTGGACGTATTGAGGTAAAATCCAGTTTCTTTTACTATATCTTTAGATAGGATAGGTTTGCCTCTTTGGAATTAAGCAGATCCAGCCCTGGTTAGTAGAGCTTATAAAAAACAGGGTATGAATATGCATTCATCTTTTAAACTGCTTGTGTCTGGGCTACTCCTGACTGGATTCACCAGCCTGCTTTGTATTGACATAAAGGCGCAATCAACTTCTAAATACGGTAAAAGCAAACCTGTTTCCACTTATTCTACGGATGTATTGGATCAATGGATGGCCATGCAGATCAGGCTCATGAGTTCTACCATTGCCAATTTCAACGGCCCTTTTATTCGTGTATATGCATATAGCAGCATTGCAGCCTACCTATCGGTTTGTCATGGTTTGCCATCTCATTCTCCCTACCGTTTACTTACGGACAGGTTCAACCATGCCCCCGAATTTCCGTTGCCCGAGAAAGGTAAAAGCTATTATTGGCCGGCTAGCCTGAATGCAGCTATGGGAAATATAAACCGGGTAATGTTCCGAACAACCAATTACCTGAACAAAGCCGCCATTGACTCATTGGAAAATTTGTTATTCAAGAAATTTAGCAATGAGTCGGATGCTGCCACGCTGGAACGATCCGCTGCCTTTGGGCAAAATGTGGCCAATAAAGTGTTTGACTGGGCTGAGATTGATGGCTATCGTTTGGCGAACGATCCTTTTGCTGTGCCATCCGGGCCGGGCAAATGGGAACCAACACCACCCAGTTTTGCGAGACCGGTAACGCCTCATTGGGGAAAATTGCGCACCATGGTTAGAAACAGCATTGAAAATACAGCGCCACCACCTCCTCCACCTTATTCTGAAGACACGGCTTCAGATTTCTACAAAATGATCCGGCCAGTTTATGATGCCTCCCAAAATCTAACAGATGAACAACGAGCCATTGCTCTTTTCTGGAGAGACATCAATCCTGGTTTAACAGCACCGGGTCATTGGTTAAATGTGTTGCGGCAATTATTCCGGGACGAAAAATCGGGGACAAGGCTTGACAAAGCCGTTTTCGCCTGGGCCCTCAGCGGTATTTCATTAAACGATACCTGGATCACCTGCTGGAAAACGAGGTATGAGCACAACCTGATGCGACCGGTGACCTATATTCAAAAAGTGATGGGTTATAAGGAATGGCAGCCTTTTATTGTTACGCCACCTCATCCCGAATATACCGCCGGCTTCGCCGCAATGGCCGGGGCAATAACACAGTCTCTGACCGAGGTGTACGGTGAACATTATTCAATGACAGATCACACCTATGATTATTTGGGAATGAACCCCCGGACATTTACATCTTTTACAGCCATGGCTGAGGAAGCGGGGATGTCTAAGTTCCTGGGCGGTATTCATTATAAGATATCTATTGATATGGGATTATGGCAGGGCAGGGAAGTAGCAAGGAATATTGCCCGGCAATTAACGGGGTTGCAAAAACAAGCTCGTCGGTGACAGAGCCTCGTCTTACTCTTATTGAAAACCGGTTCAAATTTTTTTACCATTAAACTGGACATATGAGAGTTTATTTGCTTTTCCTGGTTGTAGTGTTAGCCAGCCATCCAGGAATTTCTCAAATCTGCAATCCCGTGCTGGATCTAACTTTTGGTTCGTCCGGACTGGCTATTGGCAGCAGTTCAACCGGACCAGCCACACCCCCATGGAGTGCTAAAATCATGGTGCAAGCGGATAATAAAATCGTACAGGTATGCCGGCTTGCTGAAGCCGAAAATCGATTTGGATTGATCCGTTATAAGAGTAATGGAACATTCGATTCCAGTTTTGGGAATAATGGAAAAGTAACAACCCTGGTGGGGGCACGCAGTGCTGCTAATACCGGTCTTATTCAGCCCGACGGAAAGATCCTGGTTGCCGGTGTCGGAGACAGTGCTTCGGGAGCGGCGAATTTTGCTCTCGCAAGGTATAATAGTGACGGTACTTTGGATAATAGTTTTGGAGCTGGCGGAACTGTGCTGTCTAAAATAGGCCGGTATTACGAGTATATTTCAGACATTGCTCTCCAGGCAGATGGTAAGATAATTGCGGTAGGAAGCAGCTCGGATAGTAATTATATATCAGCCTTTGCAACGGTAAGGTATCATCCGGATGGCAGGATTGACAGCAGTTTTGGTACGAATGGAAAAGTGATTGCACACCTGGGTCCTTTTATCAGCCATATCGGCACGGTTTTCTACGGCGTTTATTCCTTTGAAAATGCCAATGCTGTGTTAGTACAAGGGGATGGAAAAATTGTAGTTCTGGGTAACAGTTATATTATTAATGGCTGTTTTGATTATTATGGATGGGTATATTGCAACCCGGCATTCGGTATGACCCGTTATAATAGTAATGGGACTGTGGACAGCAGTTTTGGAATTGGAGGAAAAGTAGTGGATTCTGTGAACCTTTATTATGTTTCAGCTGCTGCTTTGCA
>DASUMO010000296.1:0-10050 GCA_036277695.1 Chitinophagaceae bacterium | reverse complement strand
CTTCTGTTCCAGCGTGGGCTGCATCAACTGCAAAATATTTTCAAATAGATCCCTGACATAAATCGTTTGCCGGTTCAGGGTAGTGATCTTATTCAGGTTCCTGTAGGTTTCGGCAAATTTCAAAAGCCCCTCGCTCCGGCGCTTGATGGTTTCAATGCCCAGCTCCAGGTCATCCACCGAACCCGACTCGTTACTCAATACCGCTACGGATTGTTGTAATCGATGTTTCAGGGTATCGGCCAACGAAGAGATCGGGGCCACGGAATTCATGATCTCGTGCGTTAGTACACTCAGCAATTTCTGCCATGCTTTGGATTCGGTTTCATCCAGGGCTTCGCTTACATTTTGAAAAGCGATCAGGCGATAGATCTTTCCTTCCGTTTGAAATGCCGTTGCCGATAATAATACTTTAAAAGAAGAAGTTTCCAGGTGGGCGGTCGCTACCCTTCCATCCCCGGGTTTGAGGGAACTGACCTGCCGATAAAGATCCGGGTCGCGTTTTTCCAGGGAATGAATAGTTTTAAGATAAGGCACCTGCAGCATACGCTTCAGCGATTCGTTCATCCATACTACATCCCCGCTTTCCTCTTCGTAAGAAAGTATGCCCGTATCTACCAGCTCCAGGATTTTCTGCAGGTACTGGTACTGTGTTTCTTTTTCCTTGCTGATGACTTTAAAGGTGGTATTGATCTCGTTAAAGCCGCGGCGCAGGGGTTGTATCTCGGCGGGTGCATGTTTTACATCGAAATAACGGGAGAAATCACGGTAATGCACCGACTCCACGAACTGGTTCAGCTCCTCATGGGTTTTGCGCTGGAAACGGTAAAATTCCACCACCTGGTAAATGATCACGGGAATGGCCAGTAATAAATAAACGAACAGGCCTTTTACCAATAAAAAAGCAGCCGCACTCAATGTTGTAAACAATAACAACACCCGCAACACAATTCTCCATTCGTATTTCTTAAACATAGTAGAAATTACTAGCTCGGTTTATTTTTTGCCTTCAACTACTATTCATCCACCGTTCTAAAATTGTTTCTCGCAGATCTCGCAGATAATCGCAGATTCCTCCTCGTCATTTAGAAACATACTCCCCTCTCCTTTGGAGAGGGGTTGGGGGTGAGGCCATTCAACCGAACTTCAGCCTCTATCGAATTTAATCCCGCATTCAACAACCGTTCAACCATTCCTCTTTCAAGGAGCCGCGTTTTAAATATCATACTTACTCAATCTCCTATACAATGCAGTCCTTGTCAATCCCAGTTCCCGCGCCGCCTTAGTGATATTGCCGTTATTTTTTTCAATCACTTTGAGAATGGTATTTTTCTCCACGGCACTGAGTTTCATTTCCCCGGATTCCTGTTCCTCCCTTGAGGCAGATTCAATCGGTGAAAAGATAATGTCGCCGGGATGCAGTACGGCATCCTCTGACATGATCACCGCCCTTTCAATACTGTACTGCAGTTCCCTTACATTGCCGGGATAATGATAATGCTGTAGTTTTTCGATGGTCTTGCTATCGAAGGAGGGGACTGGTTTGATGTATTTACCTGCATAGAGTTTGGCAAAATGACGGGCCAACAGCATGATGTCCTGCTCTCTTTTCCGCAAGGGTGGCATCATGATCTCAACCGTGTTGATCCGGTAGACAAGGTCTTTACGGAATCGCTGTTCATTGGCCAGTTCGGCCAGGGGAACATTGGTGGCACAGATCAGCCGGATATCCACGGGTATGGGATCATTACTTCCCAGCCGGGTTACCTGGCGGCTTTGCAGCACATTCAATAATTTGGCTTGCTGGCGCAGGGAGATATTTCCAATCTCATCCAGGAATAAAGTGCCGCCATTGGCAGCTTCAAAACGACCCGCACGATTTTCCCGCGCATCGGTATAAGCGCCTTTCATATGCCCGAACAACTCACTTTCAAATAATGTATCTGTCAGGGCACCCACATCCACTTTTACAAAAGGTTGAGCTGCACGCAGCGATTGCTGGTGAATGGCCTTAGCCACCAGGTCTTTCCCGGTACCGTTTTCACCAAGGATCAGGATATTGGCATCCGTGGGAGCAATTTTTTCAATCTTGTGAAAGATCTCCTGCATGATTTCCGATTCGCCCAGCAATTCCTTCCCGATCAGGGAATCAGATTGAAAAGCATGTGCAGGCGCCATTTTACCCTCTTTCCTTCGCAGCACATCCTTGATCGTTGCGATCAACTTTTCATTATGCCAGGGCTTTACGATAAAATCAGCTGCCCCGTCTTTCAGCGAACGAACGGCCAGGTCAATATCGGCATAGGCCGTGATCATGACCACGATGGTATCACTTTTTAATTTCTTGATTTCTCTTAACCAGAACAAACCTTCATTGCCGGTATTGATCGAACTGGTAAAATTCATATCCAGCAGGATCAGGTCAAAGGGATCCTTGGATAAATGCCAGCGAAGATTTTCGGGGTTTCGTTCGGTGACCACTTCCCTGACCTCTGTTTTCAACAATAATCTAACTGCGGTGAGTACATCAGGGTCATCATCGACTACCAATATGGAAGCATTCCTGAGTTGCATAGCAATTTACCACTGCTGCAATGATACCATAATTACAACCGCATGGCAATTAATTTTTTAATAAAGGCGAACTTTTTACACTGTATCAAAACCGGACAGTAGCTGTATCACAAACGAACATCTTCGTAGTTCCCGATTTCATAAGCCACTGTAATAGAAAGAGGTGGAAACTGGCATATTCTTATAGGCAATGGGCCGGAGTATTCCCTTATTTTGAAACCATGGACCGGATTATTGCAAAAAAAAGATGGACCACCAAAAAATTACTCACCATCGGTGGTATACTGGTGATTTTAATACTGGCTTTTACAAGTTATTATCTTACCTCGGGTAAGAGCCGGCTGAACGTAGATGCAGAACGCATCAGTATTCACGAAGTAAAAATGGGCCCCTTCCGGGAATATATCACGGTGAACGGAATCGTGCTGCCCATGACTACCATCTATCTCGATGCCCTGGAAGGCGGAAGAGTGGAAGAAAAGTTTGTAGAAGACGGGGCCATCATGAAAAAAGGCCAGCCTATTCTTCGTTTATCCAATACCGATCTGGAACTGAGCCTGGTTAACCAGGAGACATCTGTCTACAACCTGCTTACCCAAATGCAGATCTCGCGGAATGCCGCCCAGCAAAACACGGTAAACCGGTTAAACCAGGTAACTGATGCCGACAACCAGCTCAAGGAAGCGGAACGAGTTTACAAATTGAATAAAACGCTTCATGATCAAAAAGTAATCGGTGGCCAGGAGTTCAAACAATCCGAAAACAATTATCACTACCTGCTGGAAAAGAAAAGACTTTCGGACCAGATCATGAAACAAGACTCGGTATCCAATATCCAGCAACTGACCCAGGCCAGGCAATCCTATAATGGTTCCCAAAATGCCTTGCAGGTCATGCGTAAAAAAGTGGGCGACCTGATTGTCCGGGCGCCGGTGGATGGCCAGCTTACTTCTCTGGATGCGGAAATCGGCCAATCAAAAAACAAAGGCGAGCGGTTGGGGCAGATCGATGTGCTGAGTGGTTTTAAACTGAGAGTGGACATTGACGAACATTATATTTCCCGCATCTATACGGGACTCAGTGGTGAATTCAGTTTTGCCAATAAGGACTATAAACTCACCATTAAAAAAGTTTACACACAGGTCACAGCCGGCCGCTTCCAGGTAGATATGGAATTTGAAGGAGAAGTGCCCCAGGGCATTCGCCGCGGACAATCGTTGCAGATCAGGCTGGCCCTGAGTGATGAAACCCAGGCGCTGCTGGTGCAGAAAGGAGGATTTTTCCAGCAAACCGGCGGCAACTGGATCTTTAAACTGAATGATAATGGCACAATCGCCTATAAAACAGATATACAACTCGGAAGGCAGAATCCCGACTATTATGAAGTGCTGCAGGGATTAAAAACCGGGGACAAAGTGATTACATCCAGCTATGAAAACTACGGCAACATGCAGGAACTCGTATTGAAGAAGTAAACCAATTTATTCACTTAAACCAACGGTATATGAAAACCAAACTTATTTATATACTCGTTCTGCTTTGTGGTTTTAATTTTTTCTCTGCTGCCAAACAAACCGGCGGAGATTGTAAAAAATCCGCAGCCGATGCCCTGGATAAAAAAGCCTGTATTAATATGGAACGGGAAGATGACGGGCTAAGTTTCGATCTTTCCCCGCTTCATTTATTCTGGTCCCTGTCCCGTTAATAAATAATCATTATAAATCAGTTGTCATGATCAAGATCACCGATCTCGAAAAAATCTATCGCACCGAAGAAGTGGAAACCGTTGCCCTGAACAAACTTTCTTTTGAAGTAAAGGAAGGAGAGTTTGTGGCTGTCATGGGTCCTTCCGGCTGTGGCAAATCCACGCTGCTGAATATTGTCGGTTTACTGGATGACCCCGATGCCGGCAGTTTCCTCTTCAATGGTATTGAAGTAGCGAAATTCAATGAACGTAAAAGAGCCGAACTGCGGAAAAGGAATATCGGCTTCGTATTCCAGAGCTTTAACCTGATCGACGAGCTGACGGTTTTTGAAAACGTGGAATTGCCGTTGATCTACACGGGTATCAAAGCTGCCGACCGCAAAAAAAGAGTGGAAGAAGTGCTGGATAAAATGCAGATCATGCACCGGCGCAACCATTATCCGCAACAATTATCAGGCGGACAGCAACAAAGAGTTGCCGTTGCCCGCGCGGTAGTTAACAAACCCAAACTGATACTGGCCGATGAACCGACCGGTAACCTGGATTCCCATAACGGGAATGAAGTGATGCAATTGCTTACCGATCTCAATGAACAGGGTACGACCATTATTATGGTTACGCACTCCGAACACGATGCCCGCTACAGCCATCGCATTATCCGTATGCTGGATGGTCAAACTGTTACCGAAAATATCCTGGTCTGATGCCGTTTAAACTCAATCGTTATGTTAGCCAACTACCTTAAGATCGCCTGGCGCAACCTGGTGAAGAATAAAACATTTTCCCTGATCAATATAGCAGGCCTGTCGATTGGCCTGGCCTGTTTTCTTTTAATTGCTCTTTACGTTACTGATGAACTCAGCTATGACCGGCATCATGAAAAACATGACCGGATATTCCGGATCAATTCCGATATCCGTTTTGGCGGGAATGACCTGCGGATGGCGGTTTCCAGTGACATGATGGGTGCAACACTGAAAAAAGACTACCCGCAGGTGGAAGAGTACACACGTATTTATAATTCTTCCGGATCCAAACTGGTTAAAAAAGGAAATGAATTTATCACTGAGACCAATGTCGCACATGCGGATTCAACTTTGTTCAATGTTTTTACCATACCTGCAGTAAGTGGTGATACCCGCACGGCCCTGAATGAACCGAATACCGTGGTGATCAGTGAATCGACCGCCAAAAAATATTTTGGCAACACCGATGTGATCGGCAAGACCGTCGAAACAGATGACAATAACAAAACCCTGTATAAAATAACCGCGGTCATCAAAGACATGCCCCGGAACAGTCATTTTAGTTATGACTTTATTTTCTCCATGGATAACGTGGACTATGGCTGGGGCAATTTCCTGAGTCATAATTTTCAAACCTACCTGTTGTTAAAACCCGGTTCCGACTATAAAGCATTTGAAAAAAACTTCGACCAGGTCATTGATAAATATATTCTGCCGCAGGCAAAACAATTCATGCAGATCAACAGCATGGAGGAGTTTGAAAAATCGGGTAACAGGCTGGAATATTCGCTGATGCCCATAACGGATATTCACCTGCATTCGGACCGAACGGCAGAAACCGGTGTGAACGGCAATATCCAATATGTCTATATTTTCTCCGCCGTTGCCATTTTCATTCTCCTGTTAGCTTGTGTCAATTTCATGAATCTCTCCACCGCCCGTTCTGCCAACCGGGCACGCGAAGTAGGAATCCGGAAAGTTTTAGGAACTGAAAAAAAATCGCTGATCAGCCAGTTCCTGGCCGAATCCACGATGATGGTCTTTTTTAGTCTATTACTGGCTATCCTGCTGGTAGCCTTTTCCATCAGTTACTTCAATGATATTGCAGGCAAGAACCTGGGCCTGTCTGTCCTGCTTGAGCCCCGTTATCTTTTATTCCTGTTATTGCTCCCTATCGTGGTAGGTACCCTGGCTGGTTTGTATCCTGCCTTCTTTTTATCCTCGTTCCAACCCGTTAAAGTTTTAAAAGGAAAGATCAGCCAGGGTTTTCGCAAGAATAATTTCCGAAGTGCATTAGTGATATTCCAGTTCTTTACTTCAATCGTACTGATCATTGGCACCATCATAGTGTACCGGCAACTGGATTATATCCGCAACAAGAAAATCGGCTTTAATAAAGACCAGGTGCTGGTGATCAATGGAACCGGCGCCCTGGGCAACCAGGCTGATGCGTTTAAAAACGAAGTCAGCAAGATGAGCGGAGTAAAAGCATCTTCGTTTGCCGGCTACCTGCCCGTCAGCAATTCTTCCCGCAATGACAATACCTTTTCTACGGAAGCGGTGATGAATGAAAAGAACGGGCTGAATATGCAGATATGGAATATAGACTACGATTATATTCCTGTCATGGGCATGGAAATAACCAAAGGAAGGAATTTCTCGGATGAGTTTGGTTCCGATTCCGCGGGGCTTATTATCAATGAAACCACGGCGAAGATCATCGGCTATGATGATCCCATCGGCAAAAAAATTTACAGCAATGAACAGGGACCTTCCGCTATTGACGTATATACCATTGTGGGAGTGGTCAAGAACTTTCATTTCGAATCGCTTCGCCGCAATATCGGTCCACTCGCCATGCGGTTGGGAAACAATAAATGGGTTACCGCTTTCAAAGTATCAGCCGGGGATGTACAGGGACTTATTGGTAATGTCGAAAAGAAATGGAAAGACATGGCGCCGGCCATGCCCTTCAGTTACCAGTTCCTGGATGAAGCGTTTGACAATATGTACCGCGCCGAAGTGAGAATTGGCAAGATCGCTTTCGCTTTTTCCCTGCTCGCTATCCTGATCGCCTGCCTGGGATTGTTTGGCCTGGCTACCTATATGGCTGAACAAAGAACCCGCGAGATCGGGGTCCGCAAAGTGCTGGGGGCTACGGTAAGCAATATTGTTTCCATGCTGTCTAAAGATTTTCTGAAACTGGTCCTTATCGCGGCCTGTATTGCCTTTCCGTTTGCCTGGTGGTTTATGAACCTGTGGTTAAGGGATTTTGCATTCCGTGTCAATATCGGCTGGTGGATCTTTATCACAGCCGGCGCGATTGCCCTGCTGATTGCCTTGCTCACCGTGGGATACCAGGCCATCAGGGCGGCGATCGCCAATCCTGTGAAATCATTGCGAACAGAATAGAATGGTCTGCCAGCTTATACGACATGGTGCGGAAATGAAAAAAGTATAGCCATGATAAAAAATTATTTTCTTGTTTTTTTTCGCAATATCCGGCGCAATAAAACTTTTACCATCCTGAATGCCGGTGGGTTTGCCCTGGGTATGGCAGCCTGCATCCTGATCGTATTATTTATTTCACACGAAAAAAGCTTTGACCGCTTCCATGAAAAAGGAAACCGCCTTTACCGTCTGAACGAATGGCAGCGTTTTGATGGAATGCAGGAACAACAGGTTGCTTTGTCCATGTACCCCATGGGCCCCGCCTTATTGAAAGATTACCCGGAAATTGAATCCTTTGTGCGGATACAACATAGGGAAACCAGTGTTACGCGCAACAGCCGGCAGGAAATAATGGAATACAACCAGCTGGTAGTTGATTCCAACTTTTTTGATCTTTTCAGTTTTACCCTGCTATCGGGGAATAAAAAGGAAGCGCTATCCTCTCCCACATCCGTTGTGGTCACGGCCTCGGTCGCCCAATCCCTGTTCAATACCACCAATGCCATTGGCCAAACCCTGGAAATTAAAAGAGGAAATGAATTTACGCCCCATACCGTATCCGCCGTTGTAAAGGATATTCCCGCCAACTCTCATATCCGTTTTGATATGCTCACGCCCATGAGCGGTTTGAAAAAACAACCCTGGATGGATACCTGGGAAACCAACTGGCTCAACACGTATTTGTTGTTAAAAGAAAACGCGAGGGTAGAAAAACTGGCAGCCGCCCTTCCTGGTTTTGAAAAAAAATACCTGGCTAAAGAAGACAGGTTTTATGACTTATTGTTGCAGCCTTTTTTTTCTATCCATTTGTATTCAACGAATATCACACATGACAGCCTCAATTATGGAAAATTCAGCGCGGCCCATATCAATACTTTTATGGCCCTGGCTATTGCAGTATTAGTGATCGCTGTATTTAACTTTATTAATCTGTCCACCGCCATTGCCATTAAAAGAGCCCGTGAGGCAGGCATACGTAAAACAATTGGCGCAGGCAAAGGACAGTTGATCAGGCAGTTTACAGGGGAGGCTATTCTCCTGTCATTTATTTCATTTATACTGGCAATCCTGGTCACCGCGTTGATTCTTCCCTTAATCAATACAGTGTTTGATCGTGATATCAGCCTGGGTTTTGTTTCCCGCCGTTTTATTTGGTTAATTCTTTTATTCGCCGTGGTGATAGTCGGGGTCCTCTCGGGGATTTACCCCGCCTGGATCATTTCAAAGTATAAACCGGTTTCCATGGTAAAGGGTGCAGCCGGATTACAATCCCGAAAGGGCCTTTCGCTCCGGCCGGTGCTGGTGGTGATGCAATTTACAGTCGCCGTGGGCCTGATCATTTCCACCATCCTCATCTCTCGCCAGCTTCGTTACCTGCAAAAGAAAGATATAGGGTTTGATAAAGAACAGGTGGTATTGCTGCGCATGAACAGCACGGCCAATAAAAAATACGAGGCTTTAAAACACCAGTTAATAGGAAACAAGGGCGTGGAGGATATTACCGCCTATAATGAGAGATTGGGCAAGAATATCAACCAGTGGGGGGCGGATTATATTGCCGAAAGCGGTGAAACAAAACATGTTTCCGTATCACATGTCATTGTAGATTACAATTACATTCCTTTTTTTAAAATAAAACTGGCCGAAGGCAGAAATTTTTCACCCGCATTTGCCGACAGCGCAGGCCGTTCCTACCTTATCAATGAAGCGCTGGCAAAACAGCTGGATATCAGTAAACCGGTAGGCGGCCGCTACAAGGGTTCGTTTATTAAGGAAATGGGAACCATTATCGGTGTGGTAAAGGATTTCAATTTTAATTCCCTCCATCACCAGGTAGCGCCTTTATACATCAGTATGCAAAACTGGGACTTTAATGAAATGGCCATCCGCCTCAAGCCTGGTACCGTTGCTTCCTCCCTTGGTTATATTGAAAAAGTCTGGAAAACAGAAGTGCCCGATATGCCTTTCAGCTATGCCTTCCTGGATGAACATATACAATCATTGTACAGGGCGGACCAACAATCGGGTATTATTGTCAACATTGCTACCCTGCTCGCCATTTTCATCGCCTGCCTGGGTTTGTTTGGCATGGCCCTGTATACGATCGAAAGCCGGGTAAAAGAGATAGGCATCCGGAAAGTGCTTGGCGCTACGGTACAGGGAATAACGATGCATCTTTCCAGGAATTTTTTAAAGCTGGTATTGATCTCAGCGGTCATATCATTTCCGCTGGCCTGGATGGTGATGCAAAAATGGCTGGGAGATTTTGCCTATCGTATCAATATGCCATGGTGGGTATTCGCCCTGGCAGGTCTAATGGCATTGACAGTTGCAATGATCACTGTCGTCTTCCAGGCTGTTAAAGCAGCGGTAGCCAACCCGGTTAAAAGTTTGAGAACAGAATAAAACGCGGTCATGATAAGAAATTATTTAAAAGTAGCCATACGAAACCTGTTGCGAAATAAAGGATATACTGCTATCAATATTTCGGGACTTGCTATCGGCATTACCTGCTGTATCCTGATCATGCTTTTTGTACGCAGTGAATGGAGTTATGACAGGTTTCATACAAAAGCC
>DASUMO010000295.1:0-18925 GCA_036277695.1 Chitinophagaceae bacterium | reverse complement strand
TCAAATCATTCGTTTCAAAATTATCTTCGTCACGAACCATGCCACGGTTCAGTACATAGCTAAAAGTATTACCGCTTTGGGCATTGTAGACAAGTGAAATGGTAGTAGCCAGTTTCTTTTGCAGGTAAGTAAATTTCTTGGCAACGTAAGCATTTATCCGGTGGCCAGGATCATAATCACTGTAAGAAAGGGTAATGAAATTTCTGCCATTTACGGTTTCCATAAAGCGCCACTGGGAATTGTTCTGGGAGCTGGTCCCTTCGTTTAAAACGGTGGAGGATCCAAAGGAGTAATTTGCATTGGCTCCCCAACCATTATTCCACTGCTTATCCAGCGTAGCGGTTATACTGTAAGAATGACCTTTTTTTCCTTCGTTATTGCTGAGCAGGTAAATACCGGTATAGGGAGAAGTTCCGTTGAACCGCAATGGAATATTTACAGGGAAATTGCCCGAGAGATCATAAACATTCCGGCTGTCCACACCGGTTGATGTTTTTGTCGGTGGCAGGATACTGACTTTTTTATAGTCAATTTCGTTGATGTTTTTCGTAAACACAGCTTCCAGCGTAAACTTCAATCCTTTGGTCACTAGTTTGTCAATTGCCAGTGAAGCCCGGGCTACCTTGTTTAGGCTGAATTCTTTTGCAATCAGGTCAACCTGGCCAGAAGGTACCGGAACATTAATGCCAAAATCACTGGCAGTATATTGACCAAATGGATCCGACCTGAATGCTACATTACTTCTTTGAATACCTGCCAGGCTTATTCCATTGTTATTATATACTCCGCCAGGCCAAACTAAAGGAACCCTTCCCGTAAAGTATCCAAAACCACCCCGGATAGTAATATCCTCTTCGGGTAATTTATAGACAAAACCAATTCGTGGGTTAATTGACCACTTTGGATCTGATATCTGACCGGATCTGGCGCCCTTCATATCGTAATACCTGGAAATAATGGAGAGAGCTGTGTCATTAAAAAAGGCATCGGTTTTTGGGGTGGTCAGGAATTTAGTCCTGTCGGCCCTGATTCCGAATGTAAGCGTAAGGGCTTCGTTCACTTTAATTTCATCACTGGCGAAAAATCCCAATCGAAGGGTATTGAATTTAGCCGCCGCATTAAGTGATTCATCGCCACTTTTGCCCGGATCCAAAAGAGAATAAGAACGATTATACGTCGATGCAAGCCCGCCCGTTATAAAGGTATTCATGTCGGCAAATACATAGGAACCATAATTCTGGCGGATAAAAATATTGGTGGAATTACTTAATTCGTCATCTGTTCCAATCGAAAATGTATGATTGTTCAGGTAAAATTTAAAGACATTAAATATGGCATAGTTATTCTGTTTCAATAAATTCCCTGTGGAAAATTCCTCTGTGCCAAAAATAATTCTCCCGGAAGTTCCATCATTTATTGTTACACGGGGGAAAGGATCGCCAATGGCACCCCTGTCATCTTTGACATTAGTAAAAGTCAGCAACAGGCGGTTATTGGCATTCTGCTTAAATCTCGAGTTTAACTCAACAGAACCAGAGTGGGTAGTGGAAGGGAATACGTAGCCGTTATTATAATAATTTATTGTTGAATTACTACTGCGGCTAACATTATTACGTAACCCCATATTATACCGGTAGCTGACACTTAACTTATGGTTGGTATTCAGGTTCCAGTCAATTTTGGCTGCTATACGATCAGCATCCACTTTCTCGGCGTTATCAAGATAACCTCCCGGGTCATAACCGTAATTGGATATCAGGAAATTTGTAAGATTGTCAATATCACTCTGCGAAGAAGCACCGTTATAAGTACTGAAGTCAAATGGCTGGGGACGTTTATCTCTCTGTACCTCGCCGTTCACAAAAAAGAAAATTTTATTCTTGACAATAGGGCCCCCTACGCGGAATCCGATGGTTTGATTCTTGAAATCAGCCAGCTTGGCTGCAACGCTTTTATCAACCCCGGGTGTTTCGCCGGCAAAATTCTCACTCCTGAAGAAATAGTATACTGAACCCTGGTATTGATTTGTTCCACTCCTTGTCGTGGCATTGATACCTCCGCCTGTAAAATTACCCAGGGAAGCATCATAAGGAGATATTACCACCTGGAACTGATCAATGGCATCGATCGAAATGGGAGCTATCCCCGCCTGTCCTCCATTTGTTCCGGAGGCTGCAAGCCCAAACACATCATTATTTACGGCGCCATCAATATAAAATGTATTATAGCGGTTATTTTGACCTGCGATTGATACTCCTCCGTCGCCGGTAACTTTTGCCTGCGGAACATATCTCAGGTAGTCAGAAATATTTCTGCCCACAGTTGGAAGATTGGCCATTTTATCCCGGCCTATGCTTGTTTCTGTTCCACCTTTTGACTCGAGAGGACTCCTTCTCCGGGTGGCTGTAGTAACGGTAACTTCTTGTAAATCTGTGGCCTTTGTGTCAAGGTCAAATTCCTGTTGGCTGGTCTCACCCAACGTGAGATAAACATCTTCGCGGGTAAGCTTTTCATAGCCAACGAAACTAACCTCGATTTTATAGGGCCCACCCGGTTTGATATTTGCCAAATCAAATCTTCCACCATTCCTGGTTACCCCTGTATAAGTTGTACCGGTAGGCACATGCGTAACAGTAATGGTAGCTCCGTTTAAATTGCCGCCGGTAGTTGATTTGACCTGCAAGGATAGGCTACTTGTGGTTACCTGGCCATTTGAGACGGAAACAACTACAATAGCCATAACCGCCCAAATCAAAATTCTCTTAAGCATAAGTATTAGGTTTCGGTTGCAAAGAAAGGGAATAATAGTTTACTAAATATACCCAAATATTAACAATTTGTAACCCTGCTAACCCTTACTATGACAGTAAAATAAACGCTTCTGCTGCCTCCCTGGTTGCCATCCTTGAACCCATTTATTTGTTCATACCTTTGAGAAAAATTTTGACGATATGTTCGACAGTATCGAAGCAGCTATAAAAGATATCCAGGCAGGAAAATTAGTGATTGTCGTGGATGATGAAGATCGGGAGAACGAAGGAGATTTTATTGTAGCCGCCCGGCATGTAACCCCGGAGGTGATCAATTTTATGACAAAACAGGGCAGGGGCCTGATCTGCGCAACCCTGCCCGAGGAGCGTTGTGATGAACTGGGTTTGGAACTGATGGTGAATAACAATACGGCATTGCATGAAACGGCTTTTACTGTTTCTGTGGACCTGCTGGGCCACGGTTGCACAACGGGTATATCGGCGCATGATCGGGCTAAAACAATCCAGGCCCTGATCGATCCCAATACCGTTTCGGCAGACCTGGGCCGTCCCGGACATATTTTTCCCCTGAGGGCTAAAAAAGGGGGCGTGTTGCGGAGAGCCGGTCATACCGAAGCGGCTGTTGACCTGGCCCGCCTGGCTGGTTATGAACCCGGCGGCGCCCTGGTTGAAATCATGAACGATGATGGCAGCATGGCCCGATTGCCCGAATTAATAGAGGTCGCTAAAAAATTTGATTTCAAACTGATTTCCATTAAAGACCTGATCGAGTACCGGATCAAAACAGATTCACTGGTTGAAGAAATTGTGCGGGTTGAATTACCCACACGCTATGGTAATTTTCAACTGGTGGCCTTCCGGGAAAAAAATTCAAGCAATGAACACCTGGCCTTATTAAAAGGGGAATGGCAAAAAGATGAACCGATCCTGGTAAGGGTGCATTCATCCTGTTTTACGGGTGATATTCTCGGTTCGCTTCGTTGCGATTGCGGGGAACAATTGCATGAGGCCATGAAAATGGTAGAAAAAGAAGGCAAAGGAGCCATCCTCTATATGAACCAGGAAGGAAGGGGAATTGGCCTGCTGAATAAATTGAAAGCATACCGGCTTCAGGAACAGGGCATGGATACGGTGGAAGCAAATCTTCACCTGGGTTTCCAGATGGACCAACGGGATTATGGTATTGGAGCCCAGATGCTCCGGCAGCTGGGCATTACCAAACTCAGGTTAATGAGCAATAACCCGAAAAAAAGAGTGGGGTTGATCGGGTATGGCCTGGAGATTGTCGAAAATGTTCCAATCGAAATAAGTTCGAATCCGCATAATGAGCGTTATCTCCAAACAAAAAGGGATAAGCTTGGACACGAGATCATGGATGAAGCAAACAGGAAAATAAAAACCAAGAAGGAATGAAGTATTGAGTGAAGTTGTTTCCCCTACTCGTTTTCATCTTTTATTTTTCCTCCTGACTCCTCTTCGTTTTTATTGGCGACCGGGGGTAGCGCACTGGTTGTTGTATCCGTAACAGGCCGGGGCTTCCTGCGGCGAAACAGGTCGCTTAATTTTTCAAATTCTTTTTTGTAGGTAAGACTTCCTCCATAACGGGTAGCACGGCCGGGTCCTCCGTTGGCGGTTGTTGTCAGGTAATCCGCATTCTGCCGGTAAAAGAAAGAAACCCGCAATGTTCCCGAAGGATTGATCAGCCATTCCATCGTAACATCCGGCAATAGCTGTATGCTTTGCTGGATATTGGATTGTTGAAGGGGCGCATCAAAGCCGCCGCCGGCGGTTATGATAAAGCGGTCGTTAAAAAAGGAGCGGCCGATGGAGAAGTTGACATTGCTACCCAGGTTGAACGCTGTTTTATTATTTGGATCAATGATATTTCGATTATATAATGTTGTGTTGAGATTGATCGTATACTTATCATTTTTCAGCAACCTGTTGAAAATTTTATTTAGCTGGTCATTGATCACACCCAGGAAAATACCAGAAATGGTATTGGTGGCAATGTCCCGGATATCCAGTCCCAGCCCGCCCGCGGAGCTGCCTTCAGCAGGGGCAAAACTGTTGAATACAATCAGGTATGTGACCTGTTTGTACATTTCATTTTTATTCTGTTCTAACTGTTGCAGGCTAAAAGCCAGTGCCGGATCTGTTGTTGCCGGGCTGGTGGGAGGAAATTGCAAATCGAAATTAATTGTTGGTCTGAACAGTTCACCGGTAAGCCTGGCTACAACGTATACGTCCGATCTTCCCCGGGTGATATTGGGATTTACACCGGGCAAAACCGCGAGCGGTGCATAATTAACCCTTTCCGCCGTATACTGGGCTTCCAGGTTAATCCGGGCACTATAGGGATCGCCGGTCCACTCAATGTAATTATCTGCGTTTAAACCTTGCTTTAATTCGAATGGTTTCTTGAATACTGACTGGAATGTAAACAAATAACTGCCCTCTTCAATATCATAGCGTCCCCGTATACGCAATGGTTCATTGGTTCCGGACTGTATATTGAGTGTTCCCCTTCCCCGGCCTTTAATTTCATCCGCCGTCAGTTCATCGAGAACCACTTTTACATTTACCATGGGATTGGCCGTTACATCCAGGTCATAGGTAATATTGCTGGCACTGCTGATAAAGGCACTGTCACTCATTTCCCGTCCATATTTACGCTCAACCAGGAAATCGGCTATACCCGATTCGCGGCTTTGCGAAGGAGGGATGGTAATCGTACTGCTGTCTTGGTCTGAAGCTATGGCGCTGATGGCCATAAACATATCAGATTGTGGACCGGTTAGTGTAAAAGAACCGGTGCCTTTGACATTCCCGTAAAACTGTTGGTTGTCTTTATAGGTCGTGTTCAGCAGTAACACGGGCCGATTATTTCCGGGATCATTCGTTCTTGGTTTACGTGTGGAAACCCTTACATCATAAAACATATTTTTAAATGAATTATGTTGTATGCCTCCATTGAGATAAATCGGATTACCGGTAACAGGGTCGCGTAATACAATGCCATCAAGGCTGATTTCCGTCGGCTTCAATTCGATGTCTGTATCTTCTATTTCATAAAAGCATTGCGTAAAATTGATTTTTAATCCCGCATCCTTTAAGCGGCCTTTGCCCACCACGTCAAGATTCCTGAATTCGCCTTTTAAATCCAATTCTCCCGTGAGATAACCTTCGATATCGGAGAATAATGAACCCAGGAACCTTTCAAGGATCTTTAAAGGATAATTCCTGGGCTTTAGTGCAATGATGTTATTCCGCTGTTGTTCGCGCGAACCCAAATTAAGCCGGGCATTAAATTCAATATAATTTTCCTGGTTCAGGGTATTTCCGTTTATGCTTAATTCTTTTGTGCGGTTATCGTATACTGCACTGGCCTTTAATTCACCCAGGGAATCATTATCAATACGCAGGAACTGTGTTTGTATATTATCAGAACTGATCCGGAAATCGCCGGTAGGGTCTTCCATTTTAATATTGCCGGATACCAGGCCTTCCAGCCGGTTATGCGGAGTCAGGAAAGGGGAAAAATCACCAAGATTGAGTTTAGTTAAGTCCACCAGCAGATCATTCCATTTGCCTCGGGCAGAAGGAACGGTACGGAGACTAATGACCTGTTCACCTTCGCGTAATACTAACTGGCCGCTGGCGGAAGTATTTCTCCGGAACTGCAATTCCCCGTTTTCATCAACGGTCCAGGTTTTCCCATTGATCACAAAATCCGAAGGGTCGAAATCGATCTTCACCCCGTCATTATAGGTGGTTACAACGGCATTGAAATTGGTTTTATCTACCGCCTGGCTGGCACTGGCCGTAATATTCACTCTTGATACATCATTACTGCCACTGATCCTGAAGTTGGCCTGCGGAATACTGAGACTATCATTCAGGAAAATATTCTTTGTTTCGCCGACAAGGGTGATGCTGTCCAGTGTACCCGTTGCCGTTAACTTGACATCATTGAAATCATAACGCTTGTATTTGAAATAGGGAATCGTGGCTTCCATATTAAGGGTACTTGATCTCATATCCAGGTTACCTGAAATATGGCTATAGTTAAAACCGGTAAGACTGGAATCGATCAGCTTTATATAATCTTCCACGTACTGGGTGGTGATATCAAAAGATAAACTTTGATTGACCGGTCTTCTCAGGGGGGGGCGGATATAAGCAGGATAGTATTTATTCAGGAATAACTGGAAAGAAGCAGGAAGATCCTTGATATTGAACTGGCCGCGGATCGTAGCTTCAAACTCGTTGGATTTGGCTGTTAATATTTTTTGATTGTCAATAAAAGCTGAAGAAAGCGTGAGAGAATCAAAAGGCAGCCGGTTGCCGTCTTTGGTAAAACTGGCATCGGATAAGCGGGCCGTACCAAGGAAGTCATCAATATTGGCACCGGTAAAGTCAAGGTTGAATTTTCCATTGAAAGCAAGATTGTCGGTCGTGAGTTTTAATTCCCGCAGGTTTGCCTTTTTAACATCGGCCACAAACTTGAACACCGGGGTCGTTTTATTGAAGTCGATAAGCCCTGATAAAGTAAGTTCAGCGTTCTCATCGTTGATGGAAAGGCTGCCATCAAATTGTTCCTCGTCCAGCCGGCTTTTGTTGATCACGATATTGCGGTAGCGATAATCCCTGAAGTCAACATACCGGATATTTCCGCTGATTTCGGCGTGCCGGTTACTGGCTGTAAACCCACGCCCTTTTACAATACCCTCCATAGAAATATAGCCCAGCTGTGGATCATCCAGGAATGAACCAAGATTGAAATTATCGGTAGAAATAGAACCTGAATACACCGGTTGCTGACCTCGCGGCAGTTTCATATTCAGGTCACTTTTTACAACGCCCAGGTTGGTCCGCAGGGTTCCATAGGTTACAAAGTCGCGTATAAAGCCGGTGAAACTCCCGGTAAAATGCAGGTATTGTAATTTCCGCAAGTCGGGATTGGTTATCTTCCGCAGTGCTGGTACAATTACAAATGCGTCAGCATAGGTAGTCTTGAATTCGTTCGCCTTGAAATCGATAAATGTCTGCTCTATATCCGGTAACCCGGTAAGACTGATATCTCCGTCCAGCATGGTACTTGATCCGGCCTGGATTACCATATCACGGCCCACTATATCGTCGACTGTACCCCTGACAATTCCATTCAGGGTGATCTTCTTTTTCCAGGATCGCATGCCGGGGGCAAAAAACGCTATATCATCGCTGTCAATATAAGATCCGTCGAAATTGGCCGCCATCCTGACCTTATGAATGAAATCACCCATATCAGACATATCGTTATACGACATCAGGAAATAATTCTTTATCGTACTCCGGTTTGTTTGCAGGTCCAGGTTTTCAAAGGCCATACCCTGTGGCATGATCTTCATATCCGCTGAAATATTCTTTACCTCGAGACCGCTTCTTTCCTTTGCGGATAAAATGAGTTTGGAAAAAATAGTATCACCGACAAAAGAAGCATTACTGATTTCAGCGTTTATTTCAGTGAAGTCAATATGCTGCCCGTCGAAATAAGCAAAGGGTTCGCGTTCTGTTTTTTTATCGGATCTGAAGCGACCATTCTCGATTTTCAGGTCGGCGATCTTAAGCGTCATTCCCCCGGGATTCCAGAATAATATAGAGTCCGTCTTGTTCACCTGTTCCGGCAACAGGATCTCTGGAATATTCGTTAAGGTATCCCTGGGTTTCCGGCCGGGGTAGTTGTACAGGGAAACAATTGGCTCCCGTAAATAAAGACTTTTGATATCGTATTGATTGCCGGAAAGGCTGAGCTCGTTCGCATTCATTGTCATCGCACCGGTGTGAATGGTCATATCCTGCCCCAGCCATCCGTCTTTTTTCAGGAACACGACATTGGTTAGTTCCACTTCTTTCAGGTCAAATTCGATACCGGCTTCTTTTTTCTTTGTTCCCGTTTTAGGGGAAGCGAAATAGTCAAAGAAAAATTGCTGCCTCCATACCGAATCGCTGCGTTGGAATTTGATCACGGCATTTTCGAGACCGATATATTGAAGAGTGGCTTTATCCTTCAGAAAAAACCAATCGGTAATTCGAACCCTCACCTGCCCGGCATAGAGAAGCGTGTCGCGGTCCCTGTCCTCGATGAGAACCCCTTCCAGGTGCATTCGGTTAAAAAGAGCAAAATCAACATGTTTAATGTTGACTTTGGTTTGAAGGTCCCGGGAGAGTCGTTTGGTAACTTGTTTGGCGATCCAGTTTTGACCGAAGGGGGTTTGGATCAATATATACAACGCCACAATCAGGAAAAGCAGCGAGAGGAAAAACCACAACAATATTTTTTTGAATCTCTTCAGACTCAGGTGTTTGAATTGTAAAAATAGGCAATACTCCCCGTCAGGCAAATTCGATACCAAATGCTGAAATCCCCGGGGCAAGCGAATTTCCCGGAACAAATCAATTACTGAATTGTTTGAGGGAAAATGGTGAACCGGCGTCTCATCATGGTAAAAACATTGGCTAAATTGCTCCAAAATCACAACATGAAAAAGCTGCTCATCATTATTTCGGTTTTCTTTCTTAACAAAGTATTGGCTCAGCCAACCCCGGCCTTAACGGATAAATACGTGCTGGTGATCCATGGCGGTGCAGGCACCATCCTGAAAAGCCAGATGACAGCTGAAAAGGAAAGAGCCTACCAGGCAGCACTGAACCAGGCTCTGGATGCCGGCCAGGCAATATTGGCCAGGGGCGGATCTGCCCTGGATGCAGTAGAAGCTTCTGTTCGAATACTGGAAGATAACCCCCTTTTCAATGCTGGTAAAGGTGCTGTATTCACCAATGAAGGAAAGAATGAAATGGATGCGGCGATCATGAACGGTCAAACACTTGCCGCTGGTTCGGTAGCTGGTGTTACAACGATCCGGAATCCTATTTCTGCTGCCAGGGCGGTGATGGAAAAAAGCCCGCACGTGATGATGACAGGTAAGGGCGCTGAAATTTTTGCAAAACAACAGGGCCTGACCATCGTTGATCCCTCTTATTTCCGTACGGAAGAAAGATGGAAAAGCCTGCAAAAAGCTAAAGCAGGCGATTCGTTGCAGAAAAGAAAAAAGGATAGCATCCTGAAAAAGACAACAGCTTTCAGCGAGTTTTATGATTCACCGCTGGGTCTAACCGGTAAATATGGGACAGTCGGTGCGGTAGCCCTTGACCGGCATGGGAACCTGGCTGCTGCCACCAGTACCGGTGGTATGACCAACAAGAAATATGGCCGGGTGGGGGATGCACCTATCATTGGTTCAGGAACCTATGCCAATAACCAAACGGTAGCGATCAGTTGCACCGGCTGGGGAGAATATTTTATCCGACTGGTAATGGCCAAATCAATCAGCGATATGATGGAATTTGGGAAAATGAGCTTAAGGGATGCGGCCCATGAAATGATTATGAAACGCCTGCCAGCCCTGGGAGGAGACGGGGGACTGATCGCCGTAGATAAAGATGGCAATATTGCATTGCCTTTTTGTACGGAAGGCATGTACCGGGGATTTGTAAAAAGTGATGGATCAAAAGCAGTGAAGATTTATAAGGAATATAATTAGAAGGCTATTTGCCTTTCTTCATCAGTGCCTAATAGTTTACCCTTATTTCAAGGTTCCGGGCAACAGCGGGGGCAATACTGAATTTTGCTTTGTGAAAAGAAGGAGGCCCAAAGCTTCCCATGACATTATTGGAAAACCCATAACCTTCTTTTGGCAATCCGATAAAATTTGTATTCATTTTCAGGTCATCATTCTCATCATGGAGAATTGCGATTGCATAATCTCCCGCCGGCAGGGAAGAAAATCGGGCAATAGACTGGTTTGCGTTTATAGGCAATCGTTCTTTTCGAAATGCTTTTTCCGGTTTATCCGGGTATCCTTCTCCATCCTTAAACAGGCTGATCAGCACATGGCCTTTATTCGTTCGTAAATTGGAAATCCGGATAGTCAGTGATTCCTGGGGTGCAGCAGCGAAGGCACTAAGTAGGGCTGCTGCGGGCAGGGCCAATAACCCGGTTTTGAATTTCTTCCACATAATGTTTAAAATAGAACAGCTGAACCCCTGGCCTTGTTCTACCGGTTCATTTCAATTTTTAGATGTGCAAATAAATTTGCCAATTGAAATTCCGAAGACACGATGACGGATGCTGGGCCCATAATCGTTATTATTGATATTAGCCAGCCCATGTGTATATTGTCCATGCACGAAAAAGCCATTCTTCAATTCATATCCCAGTTGCAGCAGCATGTTGGCAGAATAATGACCGTATTTATCATAACCAAATGGGATGCTCCGGTCAACCTGCCCGGTGAGCGTATCGAATTTTTCCTTACCAAAGACCTGGAAGTCCAGGGAAGGCCCGGCTTTAAAGTAAAAATGCCCGGGTTGGGTGCTGAAATCATACTGCAATAAAGCAGCCAGTTCCACCGTGTGGAAAGTTGTATTATTATTGGTTGCTTTGATATCCGGGGGATAAACAAAATGGGTAAAATCCACTTTATAACCTTTCAGGCTATAAAAAATAGCCGGAGCAAAATAAAGGCTCCCTTCGAAGGGCACTTTTAATCCCATGCCCAATTGGAATCCTGGTTTATAGCTGGTCTTTTGTTTTACACTCAGTACGGCATAACTGGCCGAAGTTAACTGGGGACCCGCAAATACACTCCATTGTACCTGCGCGCTGGCCTGGATAGTGATCATAAGGGTAGCAGCGATCAGTAAAAAAAATTTCATTTTTACGGTTTAATTCTTCAAATAGGTATTCAGTCAGCTTTTCAGGATAAAACCCCGTCCGCAACGGAAGGGGCCGGCTGGGATTGGATAAGGCGCAAAAATAGAGATTAAATTCGGGGTATGCAAGGAGTGCCCGGAACAACCGGTTTGGAGGACAATCGCCTTTAGCGGACCTAAATTATGGCCCTTTCTTTTCAAAACTTTTTAGCCGGATCTTTGATATCCTGTCCCGTATTGTATTGTACGGACTGACCCTTGGGAATAGAAAGATTTTTCCATTGTTCATCTTTCAGGAGCTTTCCAATATAGACCAACTGACCGATATGGTAGGGATAATGGGCTAATTGCCGGTTAATCGCATCGATCACAGTCAGCGCTTCCTGGCGAATGAATACGTTTTTCAGGAGATCTTCATCCGATAATGATTCAAGAGCTTCAAACAGGCAATTCCATCCTTTTTCCCATAATTCAATAAGGGCTTGTTTGGTGAATGCGTGTATTTCGAATTCTTCGTCCCGCTGCCGCCATTCTTTTTCACCATCTTCTGTTAAAAAATTGGTCCATCGGCTCAGCATATTGCCGGTCATATGCTGAACGATAATGGCAATACTGTTTGAAGTTTCGTTCGGGCGGAAATGCAGGTCCGTCTCCGATAATTGCGAAAGGGTTTTATCACCCAGGTCTTTATAATACCGGAAACGGCGGATAGAGGTAACCAGGTATTCTTCTCCTAAATTCATAACAATTGAATGAGTGTAAAATTATTTTCTCACGGATGCGGACCTTTCTGCCGGCTTACCATCCTTCTGCTGCATCGTCGCCCCTTTTATCGGCAACGGCTTCAAATTTTCCATCGGGCAATACTTTGATCACTTCCGTTCTACCGATAGCGCCCCGTTCATGAATGGTATAACCCATTTTCTGTAAAGCTGTTTTCACATCTTCCGGGAAATTCTTTTCTATATCCAGCTGGTCAGGCAGCCATTGATGATGAAATTTTGGTCTATAAACGGCATCTTCCGTGCTCATCCCGAATTCAAGAATATTTACCAGGGTTTGAAAAACAGATGTGGGAATAGTAGTTCCTCCCGGGGTGCCTACAAGGAGGTAAGGCTGGTTATTTTTAAGTACCAGGGTGGGAGTCATGGAACTGAGCATGCGTTTTCCCGGGGCAATGGCATTTGCTTCGCCACCGATGGCGCCATACATATTCGGTACCCCCGGTTTAATACTGAAATCATCCATTTCATCATTTAGTAAAAAACCAGCCCCGCCAATAACCGTTCGGCTACCATAGGAATTATTAAGCGTGGTCGTAACGGCCACCGCGTTTCCTTCTTTATCAATAACACTGAAATGGGTTGTCTCTTCGCTTTCTTTCACCAGTTCCCCGGGTTCCACAATCCTGCTGCTACCCGCTTTCGTGGGATCATAATCTTTCATACGTTCGGTTAAATAGGTGGGATCAGTCAACGCTTTAACGGGTACTGGATAAAAATCCAGGTCGCCCATATATTTTCCCCTGTCGGCAAAGGCCCTTCGCTCCACCTCGGTCATCAACTGCACGGCCTGCACGGAATGGAATCCCATTGCGGCAATATTTCTATCTTCAATCATCTTCATCATCTGGTGTAATAATAAACCCCCGCTGCTGGGCATCGGCATACCCACCACTTTATAACCTTTGTAGTCAAATACATGAGGTTCCCTGAATTTGGCTTTATAATTTTTCAGATCTGCTTCGCTGATAATACCGCCTCCTCTTTTCATTTCTTCCACGATCAACCGGGCGGTTTCGCCTTCATAAAAACCAGCTGCCCCCTGTTTCTGTATTCTTTTTAATGTCCCGGCCAGGTCAGTTTGAACAAGGGTGTCACCTTCTTTCCAACCAGCTGCTTTCACAAATACCGGCGTTATGGTATTATATTTTATCAATTCATCCTGCAGGGAATTCAACCCCCTGGCTTCCCGGTTACTGATCACAAATCCCCTTTCGGCTAGCTCGATAGCCGGTTGTATCAGCTGGCTGAAAGGAAGTTTAGCATAACGGTGCATTTCAAATAAAGCTGCAATTGTTCCAGGTACACCACCGGAAAGATGACCCGCCTGGCTTTTATCCAGTAAAGGATTTCCCTCTGCGTCAAGGTACATATCCCGGTGAGCTTTTCCGGGCGCCATTTCACGATAGTCAAGCGCAATGAGTTGCCCGTTACCGAGACGGGCTACTGTGAAGCCGCCACCGCCAAGGTTACCGGCCTGGGGATAGACAACTGCCAATGCCAGTTGCGTGGCAATAGTCGCATCAATGGCATTACCTCCCCGTTTTAAAATTGCAATACCTACCTTGCTGGCCAAAGGATGCGCAGATACGACGGCACCTTCTGTGGCGATTATTTTTTTCTGTGCTGTATAACGGTAGGCATCAACCGTACTGCCTGTTACCGTTTTTCTGGAACCCTGGCAGGCAAGCAGGAGACTAATGAATAAAAACCCGGTGAGAACTTTTGTCATGTATGAATGTTGAACCGGAAAGGTACTAAATACCTAAAATCGGTCTTAAGCGTCACCGGATTGAGTGATGACTATTACCAGTTTCGGTAATACTCCCTGTACGAATGGCTTTGCAATTTGGCCATTCAATTTTTAAATTAACCAGGAGGACAATGATGAAGTAGATCGTTTTGGCGGCGATGATAAGTTATGATCTCGCCTGCCCCTGATTGCCAGGAAGGCTGGCAAGAAAATTGATAACTTTAAAATAGTTTCCCGGTTCAAGGTCTATTTTCAAATTTCTTTCCCAACACTAAAAAACACTGCTTATGCTAACAGTATCATCTTTCCCCCTGATGCGGCTGCTGGGTCTTTTCATCCTGTTGAATATTTCCTCTACCTGTTTTAGTCAAAAAGGTTCCATAAAGGGAAATGTAAAAGATATTAACGGGCTTCCGCTGGCCGGCGCCTCGGTTGTGCTGAAAGGCACAAAAAAAGGGTCGCTCACAGATGCCAACGGCAATTACCAGTTTACCAATCTTCAGCCGGGTGAGTATAATATTGTAGTGAGTTATGTCAGCATTCAGACTGAACAGAAAACCGTAACGGTTACCGATGGTGGTGTAGCCGAAGCCTCCTTTGATATGAAAATGGCAGGGGACCTGACCCAGGTAGCCGTTATCGGAACCCGTGCTTCAACAGCCAGGTCCAGGCTTCAGACACCTGTTCCGGTAGATGTTATTCCCATCTCACAGGTGCTGAACGATATCGGGCAGGTGGATCTGAACCAGATTCTCAATTTTATCGCCCCTTCTTTTCAGTCGGCCCGCCAAACCATTGCCGATGGCACCGACCATGTGGACCCGGCCCAGCTGCGCGGGTTGGGAACAGACCAGGTTCTGGTGCTGATCAACGGCAAACGCCGTCACCAATCTTCGTTGGTAAATGTGAATGGCACGGTGAACCGGGGACAGGTGAATACGGACATGAGCACGATACCGGCCACGGCTATCGAACGTATTGAAATTTTAAGAGATGGAGCTGCAGCCCAGTATGGCTCCGATGCTATTGCCGGTGTGATCAATATTATACTTAAAAAGAAAACAGGGTTGCTGGAAGCAGGTATCAGCTACGGTAAATACATTACCGAATATGATAAGAATTATGCATTGTTTAAGATCCAAAACAAAACCGATGATCCTTCAGTAAAAGTGCGGGATGGAGGCAATTTGCAGGCTTCCCTGGGCTATGGTTTCGCGATCGCGAACAAGGGTTACCTGAGTCTCACGGGTGAATACATTAACCGCGAAGCAACCAACCGCACGGGTACTTATACCGGCCGTGTTTACCCCAATGTGAACGGGGCAAACCGGGATGATTCGATTATGCAGGCCCGGGGCCAGGACAGGAATTTCTTTGATATGAATATTGGTAATTCTGAAATGAAGGGAGGTGCAGTGTTTTACAATTTTGCCTATCCCTTTACCGATAAAACTGAATTGTACTTGTTTGGCGGGTTCAGCAAAAAAGATGGAAGAGCCGCCGGGTTTTACCGCTACCCCAATGGAATTCCCGGGGCCGCTACAACGTATGCATCCAATGCGCTGGCTCTGTATCCCAGTGGCTTCCTTCCCCAGATCAACTCCGACCTTTCAGATTACTCGACCGCTATTGGACTAAAAACCAAATTCAGTGAATGGAATTTTGATATCAGCAACACTTTTGGCTTCAACAAATTTGATTTTACTATAGACCAGTCAGTCAATTATTCCCAGTTCGCGGTTGCCGGAAACAATCAAACCGAATTTGACGCCGGGGGGTTAAAGTCATGGCAAAATACGGTCAACGCCGATATTTCACGACGCTATGAAGTGCTGTCGGGTTTGAATGTAGCCCTGGGTGCAGAATTCCGGCTGGAAGGTTTTGGGATCCGTAGCGGCGAGGAAGCTTCTTATAAAAATTATGATGTGCCCTCCGGCGCTTCCCCGGGTGCACAGGTTTTTGCAGGTTTCAGGAATACGATCGGGAATGATAAAAAACGAAATGCGACTTCAGTTTATATAGACCTTGAGCAGGATTTTACCCGGCAATTGCTGGTGGGTGGAGCACTTCGCTATGAGAATTACAGTGATTTTGGTTCAACCCTGAATTATAAACTGGCAGCCCGCTATAAATTCAATGAACAATACAGCCTGCGTGCATCTGCCAATTCCGGTTTCCGGGCTCCTTCCATGCCCCAGCGTTTTTATGCCAAGACCAATACTTTATTTATTTCCCAGGGTGGCAACCTGGTGCCGGTTGAAGCCGGAACTTTTACCAATGATAGCCGGGCAGCAGAGATATTGGGTATTCCCAAGTTGAAAGAAGAGACCAGCCAAAGTTATTCGGTAGGAATTGCAGCCAAGCCATTCAAAGGATTTGAAGTAACTATTGATGTGTACCAGATTGATATAGACGACAGGATTGTGCTCACCAATAATTTTAGCGGTGGAAATAATACCCAGCTCCAGCAACAACTGGATGCTGCCGGTGCCAGGACGGCCAATTTTTTTACCAATGCTATTGATACCAGGGCCAGGGGACTCGAAGCTGTATTATCCTACAATACAAATTTCGCTGCCAAACATTCCCTGCGCACCACCCTGGCGATGACTTTTATTGATAATGAAGTAAAAAAAGGCGCCGATGGGAAACCCATTATCTATGCCTCGGATATCCTGGTCAACAGTGGTCAGTTAGGCAGTTATTTCAACCGCGAGGACCAGAGCCGGGTGGAAGTGGCCAGTCCCAACAATAAAATCAGCCTGGCTTTTAATTATAAGTTCAAAAAGTTCGGGGCCCTGCTTCGTTTCGTGAATTTCGGGGAGGTGCAATTCCTCGAAGGTCCCATTCCTCCGAATGATCCTTTCACACCGATTACAGCCATGAATGCTTTTACCGGTCAGAATGAAATCACCGACCAGACTTTTTCTTCCAAACTGGTTACGGACCTGTCTTTATCTTACCAGGTATTGCCTTATTTGTCGGCTACGATAGGGGCCAATAATCTTTTTGATGTATACCAGGATATGCATAAACACAGCAGTAATATGAGCAGCGGGCGTTTCGTTTTCAGCCGCCGTGTTCAGCAAATGGGTTTTAACGGGGCCTATTATTTTGCCCGGCTGAAACTGGAACTGGCGACGAAGAAATAAAGTGATTCTTAATAAACTCTTAGCTATCGTATTATAAATTATATTGCGATAGCTTTTTTTATTTAATCACCATAATTAGCTTGCTAATTCGCTGTTCAATTTATTGTTTATGAAAAAAATGCTGGTTGCCACCCTGGTTCTGCTAACCGGAATGAATACACTATGGGCGCAGGTCAAATCCCCGGAGGCTTTCCTGGGTTATAAGATCGGAAGCAGGTATACGCCCCATTGGAAGATCGTCAATTATTTCAATTATGTAGCAGCGGCTATCCCTTCTATGGTAAAGCTGCAGACCTATGGCGAAACCAATGAAGGAAGACCCCTGATGGTAGCCTTTGTTTCCTCGGCAGAAAATATGGGCAACCTGGAACAGGTCCGGATCAATAACCTGCGACTGGCCAACCTTGCCAGGGACAGGGCTGCGGCAGTTGAGGAAAATGCACCGGCGATCGTCTGGCTTAGCTATAATGTGCATGGCAATGAAACCTCTTCCTCCGAAGCAGCATTACTGACACTATATGCCCTGGTGGATCCGGCGAATGCTAAAACAAAGGAATGGTTGAAGAATACGGTAGTGGCAATAGATCCCTGTATCAACCCCGATGGCCGTGACCGTTATGTAAACTGGTTTAACTCGGTAGTGGGGAAGAAGCCTAATCCCCAGGCCATCACCCGTGAGCACCGGGAGCCGTGGCCGGGCGGCCGAAGCAACCACTACAATTTTGACCTGAATCGTGACTGGGCCTGGCAGACCCAGGTGGAGTCTCAGCAACGAATCAGTATTTACAGTGAATGGATGCCGCATATTCATGTCGATTATCATGAACAGGGAATGAACGAGCCTTATTACTTTGCACCTGCGGCCCAACCTTTTCATGAAGTCATTACTCCCTGGCAACGCGAATTTCAAACCACGATCGGGAGAAATCATGCAAAATATTTTGACGCCAATGGCTGGCTTTATTTTACAAAAGAAGTGTTTGACCTGTATTATCCTTCCTATGGGGATACCTGGCCCACCTATAATGGAGCAATTGGTATGACCTATGAGCAGGGGGGCGGAGGGGCCGGTGGCGCCGCTGTGATCAATGATGAAGGGGATACACTCACCTTGTATGACAGGGCCATTCATCATTTCACCACATCGATCAGCACTATCGAAATATCCTCCCTGAATGCCAGCCGGCTTGTCAAAGAGTTCAGGAAATTTTTCAACGAAGCAGTCAGTACAGGTATAGGTGAATATAAATCCTATGTGATCCGCAATAATGCCAAAGACCGCGAAAGGATTAATGCCCTGCTCGGCTTACTTACAAAAAATGGCATCCAGTTTGGCTATGCGAGTAGCGGCACTGGGCGGGGTTATAGTTATGCAAACGGCAAGGAAGAAAGCTTCAATCTGCAAAACGATATTGTGATCACCGCAGTTCAACCCCGTTCCGCGATGGTGAAAGTTTTGTTTGAACCTCGCCCCAAACTGGTGGATTCGCTTACTTATGATATTACTGCCTGGTCATTGCCTTATGCTTATGGTGTACAGGCATGGGCTTCGCGGGAAAGGATCAATGCCCAGGGTATGTCACAGCCGGCATTTGTTCCCAATACACCTGCCGATTCCTATGGATATGTGATCCGCTGGCAGGGTTTACAAAGTGTGAGAACGGTAGGACAGCTTTTACAAAAAGGGATCCGTCTGCGTTTTGCAGAAAT